>NZ_JAWDJI010000245.1:0-843 GCF_032465655.1 Paenibacillus sp. 3LSP
GTCAGTGTCAAGCTAGCGTGGGCAGTCATTTAAGATGCCTGGAACGCGAACCCCGAAGGAACCTCTTCCTTGTAAGCGCTTTGCTTCGTTCTTTCATCAAACACAAGTGATTTGTCAGAATTTTTTGCCGTTATCCGCGAAGTGCTTTGAGTGCCATACCCGTTGTGCTGCTTTGCTTCGGTCCTTGCAGCATGCGAATCATTCCAGCGATACAACCCTTGACCGGTTGCGTCACGTTCTTGAGCAATTGCCGCATGTTTATCGACTGCTGCGGCGTTGCCTGCTTACTCGCTTGTCCTTCAACCGTTCTTACCACCGTGCCCGCTTCTTGAATCCTCATCATCGTCCTCAGCATCGCCCTGACGCCTCGCTCACTCCAACTGTACCCGCCACGCTTCGTCCGCTTGGCGAATATACGCATCTGCGATTCCGCGCTTCCCATCGGGCGCATACCGCTTGTGTCGATCCCCTTCGCCTGGAGTGTTTTTCGGTAGTCGTCCAAATGCTTCTCATGCCGCTTTAGAAATCTTTTATACGGCTTCCAATCCTTCCGGTTCTCTTCCGCTATCTCTTGCTCCGACACGCCTTCCAGGACCGCCATAAGCGCGGCTGCATCCTGTTTGGCCAAAGACCGTCTCACGGTCTCCCACACCTGCGGCAAATGACCAACAAAGCGTTTCAAATCACGCGCCACATGAAAGCGGTCCAGCATGTACAGACATTGGTGAAAGTAGGATGTACATTCCCCGATCCACGCCGCGCCGTCTCCGTTCACCACAAGCCACGTGTTCTCGTCGATTTCGTAACGCTCCACCAGAAAGTCCCCGAACCCTTCCCAGAAGT
>NZ_JAWDJI010000246.1:0-1495 GCF_032465655.1 Paenibacillus sp. 3LSP
CAAAGATTCGGAGCCCTTTTCATATTTTCAAGAAGCGATACTTTCGAAATTCAGGATAACTACTATACTTAATACTTGTATTAGCTTCATGTAAGCCTCCTTTAATTAAGGTTATTCCTTTGCTAATCGGAGGTTTCGGATAACGTTATCATATTCACGACGTCCCACCACCTTAAGCCCCGCTAGGGGCGGCCGCGATGCGGTTAGGTGGTGCGGATGTGTCCGGCTGATTCCGCTTCACTGCTACTGATAAGCCTCACCGAATATACTCCTAACTTCGTGCCGGATCGAGGGCCGTTAGGCCCGATGCGTGAATACTGTGTTAGGCGAAGTACCAACTTCATTGAATTCACTAAATTAAATATTTCTCTTTTCAGAAGGATTTTCCTGTACTGGGCTCGAATCATATATTAATATATGATTCGAGCCCAGTACAGTTAGAGCCTCTGCAAAAAAAATTCCAAAATTTAACCTATAAAAGAGGAGTTTTGGTCGCAGGTGTCGAAATGGTTACATGTAACCATTTCGACACCTGCGACCTTTTTCTGGTTTACATCACTTTATACTTTTTATTGTAGCTACATCAACATACTTCTAAAAATCTGACCATATACATCAACCAAATATTATTTGGGTGGTGTAATATGGGAAAAAGGAGAAAAAAGAAAATGACACCGGCTGCTACTAAAATTTACGAATTCCCTAGTCAAATAAAAGCTAAGAACAAATTAATATCACACAAGAAAATCACAAAAAGAATGACAGATGAATCAATTAAAACTTCTTATGATTTCAAAAGAAAAAGTTGGGAAAGGGAATAGTACCAATGACTAAAAATAGAGATTCCAAATTCTTATCACCTGAGAACTGGCATCTTATAAAACGTGGTTGGATTTATGAAGCCGCTATACCATACACTGGTGAGAGACCTCTCGACTTTTTTATTCGGGATACTAATAACCCTAACAAAGGATCAATTGTAAAAGGTAATGGCAATTTTGTTCCTGGCCAAGAACATCTAGTTGTATTAGGACTAAAACAAAGAAAAGTCATCGTTGTCTCAAACGATGACTTGTGTCAGGATAAAAATATCTTCGATGTTACTGTTGCCCCAATATATTCGATTTACGAAGAAGATAAAAAATTCGAATGGTATAATGACGTGGTTAATGGTAACCATCTCTTCTATTCTTACTTATCTAAAGATATTACAGGAAGAGAATGTGTGGTAGATCTATCGAATATTATTACAATTGGGAAGAACATGCTGTTAAATGATAAACACGATGCAACTAGTCAAATGCAAGATATACATCTCAAAATGGAATACTGTCTTCAATTGGGAATTTATAAGAAACGACAAGAAGTTGTTGAAGAAGATGCTGTTTAGTCATCAATGGGACCCGAGCGGTTCCTTTTTTTGTTTTCTGGTATTTCGCCTAACGTATCGTGTTCCCGACGTCGAAAGGCTTAAGCCGCTGACCCGTCGAGCGCA
>NZ_JAWDJI010000247.1:0-11487 GCF_032465655.1 Paenibacillus sp. 3LSP
CTTCCCGCGACCGGACTTTCACCGGCTAGAAGATGCGTGCTTAGCTGGGCACGCCGCACTAAAAAAAGGACATCAGCCTGAGCTGTGTCCTCCTAGGAATTGACTAAACATATTCGTTCTGCCAGATCCTCAATCGTCTCTCGCATGGCAAGCTTTTGGCGCCAAGTTTCCGGGATCGCTTCATATCCATATCCAAAAAAAACGCAGTGCGGGAGTAAAAACACTCCCACTCTGCGGATTTGTTGACTTGCAACCGAATTACTGAGGCGCTTGATTACTCCACGTCTTGCCGCCGTCAACGGAATACAACTTCTTGCCGTTCTCCGTTTTCACCAACAATTTTACGCTTCCCCTGTGGGTGAAGACTCCTTCTGTTGGTCCCTGACGATCTCCTTCCACAGGAGCCGTTCCTCTTGAAATGGTCACTTTGCCGTCAGCATCAATCGTTTCGTTTACCCCATTAGGTGCTTCTTGGCTCCAGGTTTTGCCGTCGTCTTCGGAGTACCATCTCGCACCGTCTTCCGATTTAACTAACAGGGTTGTGAACGAATTGGAGGCCGAAGCCGATACCGCACCGAGGGAAGCAACAAGCGCCCCGCATACAAGCAAAGTACCTAGTTTTTTCTTATTGTTCATCGCGGATAGAAATTTGAATTTCATCGTGGGATACCTCCATTTTTTTGATTTTTTTATCAAGCAGCGCTGCTTACATGGATCATCGTACGGGATGAACCTTTAGCTAACCTTTGATTTGCAGAGAAATTTGCAGCAATATCTTCCATCGGTAAACCGTCCGGCCCTTAAGGTTATCTAAAGGGAAGCCATTTATAATTTCTAATGAAGAGGGTCTATGCGATGAATTGGAGGTAAGAGGATTGAGGATTTTGCTTGTGGAAGATGAGGTTTTCATTGCAGAAGCCATCGCTCAGGTATTGAAAAAAAGTGGCTACACGGTCGACTTGGCCTTTGACGGCGAAGAGGGGTTACATCACGGCCTTTCGGGAATTTACGATATTATCGTTCTGGATATTATGTTGCCCAAGATGGACGGACTCGCCGTTCTCCAGGAACTGCGGGACAACGACATCATGACCCCGATCATTTTGCTGACCGCGAGAGGGGGGACCGAGGACAAAATTCATGGGCTCGATTGCGGAGCCGATGATTATTTGGCCAAGCCGTTCCAGACGGATGAACTGCTTGCCCGCTTGCGAGCGCTTGGCCGGCGAGGAACGATATTGCATCTGGACGGACTGTTGACATGCGGCGACTTACAGCTGGATCCGCTTGCTCTCATACTCCGATGCGGGGCTGATGAGGTCCAACTTCCTCCCAAGGAATCTCAAATGTTGGAACTGCTCATGCGCAGAAAGAACTTCGTCACCTCGAAAGAGATGCTAATTGAAAAAGTATGGGGCTATGAGACAGACGCGGACGAAAACCGTGTGGAGATGTACATTTCCCTCCTTCGTAAAAAGTTTGGAATGATGGGTTCAACTGTAATCATCCAAACGATTCGGGGAGCGGGATACATCCTGAAACCGTAGAGGGTGGGACTATGTTCAGTACGTTGCGGAATAAATTACTTTTTTTAAATCTGTCCATTACTTCAGGCGTCATCATTGCAGCATTCGCCTTTGTCTATTTCATTGCGTACAGCAATCTGCAGGCGGATATTCGTCAACGTCTTCATACTCAGCCTGAGACACAAATCCAAGTTGGGCCTGACAATCCAAATCAACCATCGGGACAAAACGGGAGTCCAACCACAGTAAGGCATAGGTTTGCGGATGATATCAGCACTTTTCATGTGGAAGTTGACGAAGACGGAAGGATCGTCCGTATCGAATCCGCCGTTAATTTGCCTGAAAGTGCATATCAACAGCTCGTGGAGATCGCTTGGAAGAACCAAGACGAGAATGAAATGATTAAACTGGAAGACAGAGAATGGCGGTATTCCGTCGCTCCCATCCGCGTTCAGGTCGTTGGCGAAGACGGGATTCCACAAGCCGTTAACGACCAAAACTACAGCCTCATTTTCCTGGATGTTACGGAGATGAACAGCACGCTAAATCAACTTCTTATGACCCTGCTATTCGTTGGCTTCAGCACGCTGATCGTGATTTTGGGTGTGAGCTTTTACTTCGCTAACCGGGCGATCAAGCCAATCCAAGGAGCGTGGGAGAAGCAAAAGCAATTCGTAGCCGACGCCTCCCACGAACTAAAAACGCCGCTTTCGATCATCCATGCGAACTGTGACGCACTTGTCGCAAGTCAGGAAGATACCATTCAGAACCAAATGAAGTGGATTGATTACATTCGGGCCGGAACGGACCGGATGGGCAAGCTCGTCCAGGATTTGCTGATTCTTGCCAAAACCGACGATGAACGGATAACGCTGCACAAAGAACATTTTAACCTTAGTGAAGTTGTCGACACCGTCTCCCAGTCCATGGAAGCGGCAATAGCAAGCAAAAGGCTCTCCCTCACCCGTTCGATTGAGCCCGACCTGATCGTATCCGGGGACCCAGACGGTGTAAGCCAGGTGGTGGGCATCTTGCTCGACAATGCCATCAAGTATGCGAGTCCAGGCGGTTGGATTCGGCTGTCGCTGACAAGATCAGGCCGACGCATCGAATTTTCCATTACCAACAATGGGCGTGGAATTGCCAAAGAAGACCTTCCAAAGGTATTCGACCGATTCTTCCGCGCCGATCGCTCCCGCACGTATAAAGACGGCAGCTATGGCCTGGGCCTCTCCATCGCACAATCGATCATCAAACAGCATGCCAGCGTGATTAAGGTCAGAAGTGTGGAGAATCAAGCGACTACGTTTTCGTTTTCGCTTGCCAAGTGATCCGCGGAATATCTCCAAAAATTAATATGAATTATTGAATTATTTTCCTCCTTTAGCAAACAATACATCACAACTTGGTAAAGGAGGCAGAGAGTTTATGTGTCAACGGTTTTCCATGGCGGCCGAGCTGCCGGAGGTTCAGGAACATTTTCAGATCGGACGGGTCATGTGTTATTATAAAAATCGCTTTAACATCAGCCCTACACAGCCTACGCCGGTGGTACTTCAACAGGACGGGGAGCGGGTGCTTGACGAGTTCCGCTGGGGGCTCGTTCCTTATTGGGGCAAAGATGCGGTGAATGCCGATCTGCGAAACGTCCACCAGAATCCGACGTACCGTCGGCTCATCAGTACGCAGCGTTGTGTGATCCCCTGCAATGGCTTTTATTATTGGAAAAAAGACGGCAAGAAAGAATACCCCGTGCGGGTCGTGCTGAAAAACCGCGGCATCTTTGGAGTCGCCGGCCTGTACGAAATTTGGCGGGATACGCGCGGCGAGCCGCTCCGCACCTGCACCCTTGTGATGACGGAGGCGAACCCGCTGATCGGGGAGTTTGAGAACCGGATGCCGGCGATTTTGTCCCCCGAGGCTATGACCCGGTGGCTGGATGAAGAGGTTAGTGACCTCGACGCACTGGACCCCATCTTGCGGCCGCATGTAGCGGAGGAGATGCAGGCCTATCCCGTAACGCCGCTGATCGACAATGACCGGTACGATTCCGATGAATGCATCCGGGAGATGGACTTGGAGTTAGCTTGGGTGAAGCGTTAAGCGCATGGGGGCAACTTTGTTACATATACATGCAAAAAAAGCTCTTGGACGATCATGTCCAGGAGCTTTTCATTTGGCTTAATTTAATTTAGTCTGCCGTCTTATCGCTCTCCTTCAGAGCTTGCCATACCTTACATGCTCTGTAAAAGATAGTGTGACCGGAATCACCTTATCGCTCCTTTTCCAGCGTTATCTTCAATAGAGAGCTTCTTGGTAAGAAATAGATGGATTAGGAGGATGTAACATGGAGAAAATCGAGGTTAACTTTGAAAAAATGTATTATGGTTTCCCGGTCATTTTAACCAGCTTTTACGATGAAAATGGGGTTGCGCACGTGACGCCGTCCTCGTCCTCTTACTCGCTGAAGGACCTGATGGTGCTGGGCTACAACAGCAAAGGATTTGCCGCACAGCATCTCAAGGCGGGAGCCGACTTCGTGGTGAACCTGCCGGATCGCTCCCTGCAGGAGGCAATAAACTATTGCGGTTCACGCTCCGGTGCAGAGGGCAGCAAATTCGCCGCAGCCGGCCTGACACCGGTAGCTTCGGAGCATGTCAATGCCCCGGCGATTAAAGAGTGTCCGATCTCCATCGCTTGCCGGGTTGTTGAAGTTGTCGAGAGCGAGGAATTCCCGGGGCTGACCCATATTTTTGGCCGAATCGTCAGCCGATCCGTCGCCAAGGAATATTTGAGCGCGGAGGGTCGTTTGCTGATCGACAAGCTGAACCCGGTGATATATGCCGGAGACGGGGTTAAGAAGGGGTTCCGGTTTTTGCAGCAGAGCTGACAGCGCAGTGATATTCTCTAGTTTCCTTACGCGAAAAAAGCTGCTTCTTCGCTTCAATAGCGAGGGAGCAGCTTTGTTGCTTTACTGATCTAACAGCCAACGCCGCAGCACGTTCGCGTGATTATACACCGGGTCCTTGGCGGCATACAGCAAGGTGACCGGACGTTCGCGCGCGATTTCGCGGATCCGGTCCGCCAGCACGGCGCATTCCGGACTGCTGTTCAATTCGCGCAAATAGTTGGTGCTAAATTCCGCATACCGCTCCATCCGGTGCGCGAATTCCTTGCGCAGCTCCGGGCTGGGAGCGATTCCCTTCATCCATTCGTCAATCGCCGCATCGGCCTTGGTCATCCCGCGCGGCCATAGGCGATCCACGAGGATGCGGTATCCGTCCTCGGGGGCTGCCGTTTCGTAGATCCGCTTTACGCGGATCTGCTCTCCTAGCGTTGTTGCTTGGGGCAAGCCCGTTCCCGCCGCAAAACGCCGCACTTCGTCCGCTGTTGGCATACCCGCTTGAGCACCAAACTTCGTCACAGCCAGCGCGGAAGCCAGCGACGCATACTGTATGGCTTCTTCCAGACTTTGCCCCTGAACGAGAGCGACGGCCAGCGCAGCATTAAAACAATCGCCGGCCCCTGTCGTATCTACAACAGAAATGACATGTCCCGCCACGGTTCGAACCTCCCCCGCCTCAGCCAAATAGGCCGATCCATCAGCGCCCAACGTGGTCACAACTTGGGCCGCACCTCGTTCCTTGAGGCGCTGCATCGCCAGGCGGAGGAAGTCGCTGTTCACATCCGTCATGTCCAATCCTATCCCGGCGTATCTCCCCAGCTCCGTACGGTTCGGCGTTATATAGTCGATACAGCCATAAAGCTCTGCCGGAAGTTCCCGAGCCGGGGCAGGGTTTAAAATTACTTTCTTGCCCAACGACTTAGCAATTCGCGCTGCATATAACACCGTTTCCACCGGAATTTCCAGCTGGAGCAGCACGATATCGGCCTCCTTCAGCTTGTCCAAGTGCTGATCGATATCCGCCGGTGTCACCTGATCGTTAGCTCCGGGAACAACCAGAATACTGTTGTCACCATCGGCAACGTAAATTGAAGCAACACCTGTTGCCGTATCGGTCAGCCGTTTGACGCCGCTGACATCAATGCCTTCCTTGCGCAAGGCAGCCATCAGATCGTCTCCAAAAGCATCCGCCCCAACCGCACCAATCATTGAGGTGCTCGCCCCCAAACGAGCTGCGGCAACCGCCTGATTTGCCCCTTTACCTCCCGGGATGAAGCGAACCCGGTCGCCCAGCAGAGTCTCCCCGATCTGTGGAATTTGCCGCGCCTCCACCACAATATCCATATTCAAACTGCCGATCACAGCCACCTTAGGTTGCGTCAAAGTCATAACCATCCGCCCTTAAACTTAGTTTCTGCCCTCAAGTTTATGCCAGAAGCTTGCTTTCAGCAAGTTGGAATCCAGAACAACAACCATTGTGCAGCCCCTTTTCCACCATTATCCCCTTCAGTCAGATGGCATGCGAACTTGTAGTCTGATCGTGCGTTTTTGCATCATTATGTATCTGAATCAGGTCTACTCTCCACCTATTTTGTCCCCGCTCTCCATCGATCTCACCACCACCCGCTTCACCGCCTAACTCAGGTATTCCTGAACCAACGGGATAATGGTTAAAAAGGGGCCGCCAGAGAGCAACAACTCCAGTTAAAGGTCCAATAATCAAATAACCGGGACCCCAAGGCCCCGGTCGGCATGTGTATACTATAAAAACTGCACCCGCTTATTTAATGCGCCGGGCGGAACCATAAATGCCTGGGCCCGCTTGAACCCGACCGGTGCTCCGCGCACAATGGTCAGCGCTTTGTAGTATTCGATGAAGGGGAAGCCGGACGTTTCACCGCGTGCATAGGCGTACACGTTCATCGCTTTAACCCACGTTTCATAGGCTTCATCAGGAATATCCACGAACACCTCCGGCTGGAAGTCGTACGGGTCCTCCCAGTTGTCGGCATAATAGACCGGGCCGGGGTAGTGATTGGGCAGCGCCCGTTCGATCGTTTTCAGCGCCGCATAAAACCGGGCATCCTCAACGATGTAGTGTGTGTTCGAATGATCTTTATGCATCGAGCCCTTCCAATGCGTAATAAGAAGCGTCGGCTTCACTTCGCGGATGACATCCGCAACCTGATATTTCACCTCTTCATCAACTGGCAGCTCCGCATCCTTGTAGGCAAGAAACCGTACGTCGGCCCCAACGATTTCGGCGAAACGGTGGGCCTCTTCGATTTTTTGCTTCGCATAATCGTCTGGGGACAGCTTAGGATGCCCCTTCTCGCCTGGCGTCAAGTGCAGGAAGGTCGCTTTATGCCCCGCCTGTACGTATTTTGCAATCACAGCCCCCGCTGTTAAATCCATATCTCCGGCATGTCCTCCGATGGCCAAAATATGTTGCGGCTTATCCATTTCCATAATTAGAATCTCCCTTCAATTCGTAGTATTGTTCGCAAACCGTTTGCAAACCTATATACTCGCCATGCCTATTCTTTCAACCCTGAGTTCATCATGCCGCGAACGTAATATTTTTGCAGAATGATAAACACGATGAGAATTGGCACCGTTGAGATGACAAGTCCTGCCATCAGAAGCGGTTGGGTTAAAGTAGGATCCAGATGATCCTTCAGCATTTGAACGCCAACAGGTAAGACCGCCAATTCCGGATTGACTGAGTTAATAATTAACGCCCAAATGAACTCGTTCCACTGCCCGATAAATTCAAAAATCGCCAGAGTCGCTAACGCAGGTCCCGTCATCGGCAAAATGAGCCGAAAATAAATACGGAACTCTGATGCACCATCAATACGGGCAGCTTCCAGGTAAGCGTTATTGATCGTCATAATAAACTGCCGCATCAGGAATATGCCGTACGCACTTACCGCAAAGGGGAGTATCAAGGACAGGATCGACGTCGTCATCCCGCCTACGCCCCCGTTACCAAAGAGATCGTTACCACCTACCAATGGAAAATGCGTCATGATGTAAAAGTTCGGGATAAAGAACAGAAAGCTCGGAATCATCATCGTCGACAAAATAAACCGAAAGATCCCATCCCGTCCGCGAAACCGCAGTTTCGTCAGCGCATACGCCGCCATCGAGCTCGTCAGGAGCACCAAAATGGTGGTGATGACGGATTTGAGCAGGCTGTTTTTGAACAGCAACCCGATGTTTAACGATTCAAACGCCAGTTTGTAGTTGCCGAACTGGAACGTCTCCGGTAAAAAGCGATAGTACAAGCTGTTATACTCCGCCGGCCCTTTAAACGAGCTGAAGATCATATCCAGGAAAGGGAACAGCATCGCGATGGAGCCGATGACGATGATGGTGAAGGAAACCCAAGGCTTTTTTCTCCGTCGCATTAGTAGCTCTCCACCCCTCCCTGTCTAAAAAATCGCATTTGGATCGCCGTAATGATCATGATGCACACGAACAACACAAACGCCATCGCGCTGGCAAGGCCCCAGTTACCAAAGGAAAACGCCTGCTTATACATCTCCAAGCCTGCAACATTGGTAGCATCGCCCGGACCTCCGGTGCGCGTCATGACCATGGTCAACGTAAACGACTGCAGCCCGCCGATAAACGAGGTGATCAGTACGAAGGTGATGGATGGCTTCAGCAGCGGCAGCGTAATCCCGAGGAACACCTTCCACACGCTTCCCCCTTCCAGATCCGCCGCCTCGTAGTAGTCTTCCGGGATGGCTTTGAGTCCGGCGGACAGGATCAGCATGGAACTGCCGATCCCGAGCCAGCCTCCAACCACAATAACCGACGTCAGCGCGGTGTTGGGGTCTTGCAGGAAGTTTTGCCGAGGGATACCTACCCAAGTGAACATTTCGTTGATCAACCCATTTGTTGGGTTGTACAGGTACAGCCAAATGTTGCCGATGGCGACAACCGTTGTGACCGACGGCAGAAAGTACAGCGTTCGCCATAGACCTTCCCAGCGCAGACGGGTGATGAAATAGGCGACTGCCAATGCACAGACAAACGAAATGGCTACCGTACCAAACGCAAACGTGAATGTGTTGGTCAAGATCGGATGCAGAAAGGTGGAATTCGCTGAAAACAATGTACGGTAATTGGCTAAACCTACCCACCGGATCGATGCAAGGTCAAAGCCGCCCCATTCCGTAAAGCTGAGAAACAGGGAGAAGATAAACGGGATCACCAGGAAGATCGCGTAAAATACAAACACCGGCGTCAGGAACAAATAACCAACCAAGCCTTCTCGATATGCTAAACCTAGCTTCTGTTTCATTGGCCGGTCCCCTTATTGTCCCAGCTTCGCCTGGATATCCCTCTGGGCATTTTCAAGCACTTCTTCCTTCGTGGCTTTGCCTGCCCACATATTTTCTATCTGCTTATACAAAATGTCCTGGATTTCCGAAGCGGTGGCCGGGCTTTGTTCAGGATTGGCGTATTGCAGCGCATCAGAGAACGTTTTGGCGATCGGGTCGGCGGCCAGCTTGTCTTGGATCGTCTGCGAGGCGAGATCGGTTTTGCGCGCTGGTACCGTATTAAAGCCTTCGATCAGGAAGTTCCCTTCCGGCGTCATTCCGTTCTTCACCTCCACCGAGTTAAACCATTTGAGGAACTTCCACGCCGCTTCTTGATGCTTCGACTTAGAGTTGACGCCCCAGGCCCAGGTATAGGCCAACGAGCCTTGAGTTTGACCGTCCGGTGAAGGCAGCGGGGCTGCACCTACGTCGACGAAGCTGTCTTTCATGAGCGTTTTTAGGGAACCCGCCCACCAGCCGGCCTCAATTGTCATTGCCACTTGACCGGCGCCAAACGCCTTGGTCGTTTCGAACCCGATGTCGGAGATTCCGTTACTCCCGTAAACCTTCGAATAGAGGTCGATCGTTTGCTTCGCAGCTTCACTGTCGAGATTCGGCTTGCTTAAATCCTCGCTTAACAGCGTGCCTCCGGCTGTAGCCAGCAGGCCCATAAATGGCTGGACAACTTTACCGGCATAACCTCGCAAGAAGCCAAAACCTTGTACGGTGGTTTTGCCGTCCTTGTCTTTCTGCTCGATGGCCGAAGCCATTTGCAGCAATTCATCCCACGTTTTCGGCGGTGCTTCAAAACCTGCTTCCTTCAGCAACCGCTTGTTGTAGAACAGACCATATGCCTGCACTTCGGTCGGATAACCAAAGATTTGCCCGTCGATCGTTGCTGCAGCCACGGCGGATTCGGGGTAATTCTCTCTGATGTCAGCCGCAACATCCTCCGGTGCCGGAGCCAGCACCTTATTCTTGGATAGCTGTCCGCCCCATAAGGTGTACGTATGGACAATGTCAGCCACTTGACCAGCGGTCTGCTTGGTCATCATCGTGCTGAGCAGTTGGTCAAATTCGACCGGCGTCAGCTTCACCTGGATGTCGGGGTTCTCTTTGTTCCATTGTTCGATGTAAGGTTTGAGGAAATTCTCGTTTTCACCGGTATAATGCGAGAGCAAGGTGAGGGTCACTTTCGAGGAGGAACTCGCGTTGTTGCCGGATGAACAGGCGGTCATGCCGATGGCGCAGACGATCGTTAAAAGCCAAATGAACGTTTTTTTCACGCTTCTCCCTCCCAGGATCGGACTTAGGATCGTGTTTGCTTGTGGCTGTTCTGTTTTTACGCAATGCGGATGAGGTGTTTATGCGAGGGTCTTGACCATGATGTCGAAGGTTCTTGTCACCGAAAAACCGGTTTGTTTGTACAGGTGCCCTGCCGGGCTCTGCTCGCCGGTCCAGAGAAACCAGGCTCCGTGCAGCCCGTGGGCGCGCATGGTGTGAAGGCAGTGATGGAGTAGAATTTTGCCGATGCCCCGGCCGCGTTGATCCGGATGAACACCAAATGGCCCAAATCGTTCGCGAATCCCTTCGTACCCGCCAAACAGGCAGAAGCCGACAAGCCGGCCGCACTCACGGGCCACTAAAATTTGCTCCAGCGGCAACCCTTGAAGAATCCCTTCACGGATCGCGCGAGCCCAGTCCGGATTAAAAATCTCCAGATTAAAGCGGATTAATTCCGTCAAATCACTATCCTGCGCCGTGCGAAAAGTATAACCTTCCTCCTCCCTTTGCCGCTTCAGCGCTTCGACCTCGGGCGGAGTTTCATAACCCACCAGGCTGTAATCCATCGCAACGGCGGAGTACTGTTTGGTAAAGGCGTTTTTTTGTAGAAATGCCGCTCCTTTCGGGTATCCCGCTGCGTCGATGCCGGGCACGATGTAGTTCGGGGCGTAGGAAGCGAAAAACAGCTTCGTGCAGCCGTGCTCGCGTAAGAAGCGTTCAGCTTCAAGCAGCAACCGGCTGCCCACGCCCTGCCGTTCAAACCTGGGATCCACGAAGAAGAATGGAATCCAGCCGTTCTCCGGCTCCAGCTCTGTGCCGCTCATCGGAAGCTGCCGGCGCACCGCATAAACGCAGCCAACCAGCCGATCCGTCTCGTCGAAGGCGAGACGCAGGCCTTCTGGATCAAAGTTGGCGTCCAGCAGCACCAAATTCCGGAATCGCTTCGCCGTCACCGGGTCGAGGAGCAGCACGCGGTTCCAAAGCTCGACCAGCGGCCCTTCGTCGCCAGGCCGGTACCCCCGGGTTGCGATTTGTCCCATGATGATCCCTCCTGTTCTGTAGCGTTGAACTATTTTGAAATAAACTTCGCGATCAACGGTCCCTGTTGCCGCAGTTGCTATGCATCAGCAATCGCTGCGGCAACCGTGTTGTGAAACTTGGCACGCAAGCCGGCCACGGATCGATCCCTCCCGTAATGAACGCGATTGGTAAGCAGGACGCAAGCCAGCTCCAGTTCGGGATCGATGTAGAGGCTGGTGCCGGTGAACCCGGTGTGGCCGTAGGCCACCGGGGAGAGCAGGTCGCCGGCGGCGTCAAACGGATCGCCGCGCAGCACCCAGCCGAGGCCGCGGCAGCCGCCCGGCACGCCGTCCGTGCACGGCCGCGTGGGGAAGGAGCAAATAATTTTCGGCTGCGGTTCGGATGAAATCATCCAGGT
>NZ_JAWDJI010000248.1:0-463 GCF_032465655.1 Paenibacillus sp. 3LSP
TTCTCATCGATTTCGTAACGCTCCACCAGAAAGTCCCCGAACCCTTCCCAGAAGTCGCCGCCGCTCGTATGCAGGTAATGCTGTTTGTTCTTCAGCTGTACCCGCTTGCCGTTCTTCTCCCAGCCTTCGTGTACGACTGCAATTGCGTTCTCCATCCCGCGCTTTTTGCTCCGCTGCAGCTTCGTGTACAGCCCATCCACTTCCACGAACAGCACGCGGGCAGCGCGCCGTTTCACCGCTGGCATCGGCTGTTGCGCACGCTCCATCAGTTTTTCCCTGATCGCTTGGTGGCTCAGCACATTGTAGCCCAAAAGCTGCTCCAGCCGCTTTGCGCTGTCCCGGTACGACGGTCCTTGGCTTGCGAATGCGATTGCTGTCTCTTCCAAATGCGGACTGACTTTCCCGCGCCCTTCGAATTGCAACAGCTGATCCAGCAGATACACGTGTTTGCCGCTTCTACGGT
>NZ_JAWDJI010000249.1:0-15870 GCF_032465655.1 Paenibacillus sp. 3LSP
TTACCAAGGGAGAAGCTCTTTTTCTATATCCGCTTTTTCCAATTCCTACACCCACAGAGATTTTACACTATCAAACTCATTCAAGTCATGAAGATTGCGCTAAAATTCCGCTTGCTGGCTTAATGCCTGACAAGCATACAGATATCGAGTCGTTAACCCGCCTCGTTATGTCAATGCTCTGCCAGCTTAACGGTTCATCCGAGCGCATCGCCAACTTGACGGAGTATCGCAAAGAAAGCCGTCCCGAGGAGTTTAAGCTCCCTGGGACGGCTTTATCGCACGCAAGTTTATGGCGCCCGGTACCCAATCTCCCCGTTGACGACGGTCATGAGCACCTGCGCCTGGAGAAGCTGCTCGGGGTCACCTTCAATTTCCCGGTCAATGACCGTAAAATCCCCGGCTTTCCCCACAGCGATCTCCCCGCGCTCGTCCGCTTCCCCGGCGGCCTGGGCACTGCCGCGGGTAAAGAGCGCCACGGCCTCCGCCGTCGTCAGCTTCTCTTCGGGCAGATAGCCCTCGTGCGTCTCCTCCGGCGCCCGCCGGGTCACCGCCGCATGCAGCCCAAGGAACGGGCTGAGCGGCTCGATGGGCGCGTCGCTGCCGCCGGCGCAGGGGATCCCGGCCGCCAGCAGTTTCTTCCAGGCGTACAGGTACGCCGTACGCCCTTCCCCCACCCGCTCCAGCACCCAGGGGAAGTCGCTGGCCACGAACCGCGGCTGGATATCCGCCGCGAGCGGCAGCGCGGTCATGCGCTGGACGAGCCCGGCGTCCAGCACCTGCGCGTGGATCAGCCGGTCCGGGAGCCGGCTGCCCGGCGTGAGCGGCTGCGCCTCCATCGCGCGCAGCGTGAGGTCAGCGCCGCCATCCCCGATCGCATGCACAGCGATCGGGAAGCCCTGGCGCCGCGCCGCGCGCACAATCTCGGCGAGCCGCTCCTCCGGATGGATCGCCATCCCCCGCGTGTGCGGCGCATCGCTGTACGGCTGCTTCAGCAGCGCCGTGCGGCCGCCGATCGCTCCGTCGGCGAACAGCTTCACCGCGCCGATACGCAGCCAGTCGTCGCCGTCGCCGGCCCGCACCCCAAGCTCTTCCGCTTCCTCCAGAAACGGATAGTACAGCAGCTGGTGGGTGCGGAAGGCGATCCCTTCCTCGCGCAGCTCGCGGCAAATGCGCTGCATCGTCTCGATGCTGCCGAGAAACCGCAGGTCCTCGGTATGGGCAGCGGTGAGCCCCAGACGCAGCGCGTCGAGCCAAGCGCGGCGAATGGCGTCCTTCTTCGCGGCGTAGTCCGGTTCGGGCTGCGCTCGGGTGAACGGCACCGACGCTTCCTCATACACCCAGCCGGTGAAGCGGCCTTCCTCATCCCTGCCGTATGCCCCGGCTTCCGGGTCCGGCGTATCCGGCGTAATCCCCGCGCGGCGGAACGCCTCGGAATTGGCCAAATACGCATGGAAGCAGGTGCGCGTCAGGAAGATCGGATGGCGGGTGCTGACCGCGTCCAGCTCCTCCAGGGTTGGCGCCGTTGCGGGTACAAACCGATTCTCGTCCCAATTCAAGCCGAGTATCCACTCGCCGTGCGGCGTCACCGCCGCGCGCTCCCGGACGAGTCCCAGCATCTCCTCCTTTGAAGTAACGCCGCTGAAATCAAGCATGGCCAGCTTCATGCCGTGCATGGACAGATGCATATGCGAGTCGGTTAAGCCAGGGAGCACTACCGCTCCTCCCCAGTCCACAGTCTGCACCGCCCGGCCTGCCAGCTGCAGCTTCAGCTCCGCCGTCCGCCCGATGGCGCGGATGCGGCCGTTTTCCACATATATCGCATCGGCTTCTTTTTCAGAGAGTCCGGTTGGCTCCAGCGCTTGGATTCTCCCGTTGATAAATAACGTGCCCGTCACGAACACCGCTCCTTTCTGCCTGCCCGTTCAGCCTGTTTGTCAGTATTTTTCGGCGGGCTTCCCTTACATTCCTAGCATAAACTGAACGATCTTGTCGTGCATTCCCGGCAGACCTTCATGGCCGAAATCCGGGTAAATCTCCAGCTTCTTCGGCGAAGGAATCGCGTTGTAGGCAGCAAATTGGGTGGATGGCGGGCAAATCTCGTCCATCAATCCAACCCCCATCAGCACTTCCGCTTGAATGCGGCTGGCCAGATGATGCACATCAATGTAGCCCAGCTTGGCAAACAGCTCCTCCTCCCGCTCATGCTGCGGATCAAAGCGGCGGAAGTACAAGCGTAATTCCTCGTATGCATTCTTGGCCAAATCCATCTCCCATACCCGGCGGTAATCGGAGAGGAACGGATAGACTGGCGCAGCCCGGCGTACCCGCGGCTCCAGCGCTGCGCATGCTAACGTGATCCCGCCGCCTTGCGACCAACCGGTGACGCCAACGCGGTTCTCGTCCACCTCCGGCATCTCCATAGCGATCCCCGTCAATTGTACAGCATCCAGGAAAATATGGCGGAACAACATATTTTGCGGATCCCCGTCTACCCCGCGGATGATGTGGCCTTGCAGCGTATTGCCGATCGTTCCGCCAACATCCTCCGATTTACCGCCTTGACCGCGGCAATCCATCGCAAAGACGTGGAAGCCAAGCGAGGCGTACCCCAGCTTCTCGGTCCAGTCGCCGGCATTCCCGGAATAACCGTGGAACAAAATCACCGCCGGCGCCGGGCCGTCTGATTTGGCCGGACGCACGTAATGCGCATGGATGCGGGCTCCTTTTACTCCGGTAAAATAAAGATGATAGCACTCCACACCCGGCAGTTGATATTCCGCCTTCTCCAACTGAACCTGTGGATCCACTGCGCGCATTTCGCGCAGCGCTGTCTCCCAATAAGCGTCGAAATCTGGCAGCTTGGGGTTAATTCCTTTGTACTTGCGCAACTCGTCTAAGGGCTTGTCAATAACCGGCATTAACCTCTTCCTCTCTCCACAATAGGGGCTGATTTTCACCGTCCGGCTGAACTGCCGCAGCAGTTGCCGGGCCATCGCTCACAGTATAGCTTGACAACGCTTTCTATACAAGTGGATCGGAGGCGATGACCGGTTTGCGCGCCCATGGTACACTATTTTTATAGATAACAGATAAAAAAACGAACGGATAGGAGCCATACCTATGAACAACAAGTACACCATCGTCTTCTTTGATCTCGACGGCACGCTGCTGAACGAGGACAAGCAAGTTCCGCAGGATACGATTCAGGCCATTGCTGAACTCAAAGCAAGCGGTATCGAGCCGGTGATTGCAACCGGGCGGGCGCCGTATTTTTTTGAACCGATCGCCAAGCTGCTTCACATCGAATCCTTCGTCAGCCTAAACGGGGCTTACGTTGTCTACCGGGGCGAGCCGCTGCTTCAGCGGCCCCTGCCTGCGCAAAGCCTTCAGAAACTCGTTGAGTTGGCTGGGCGCCATCAGCATCCACTCGTATTTCAGGGGCATGACCGTTATTACACCAATACTGAGGCACACCCCTTTGTCGTGGAATCCATTAATTCGCTGAAGGTCGAGCATCCGGGGTTCGATCCGGAATTTTGGAGCAAATCCCCGGTGTATCAAGCTTTTCTGCATTGTGAGGAGCAGGACGAAGCGCTGTACGATGGACAATTCGAGGACTTGCGTCTGATCCGCTGGCACTCGAAAGCGATGGATGTCACGCTGCGCGGCGGCTCCAAGGCGGTGGGCATCGCGGCCATGCTGGAACGTCTCGGCATCCCTCTGTCTGCCGCAGTCGCCTTCGGAGACGGTCTGAATGATAAGGAAATGCTGCAGGAAGTCGGTTTAGGGATTGCCATGGGCAATTCTCATCCAGACCTGCTGCCTCATGCCGATTATGTCACGGCGGCTGTGGATGAGGGCGGCATCCGTCAAGGTCTGCGTTATGCGGGACTGATTAACTGAGACTTTTCGCAAAAAATAGGAGATTCTTTGAAACATCTGCAGCTCTTCCTGCGTCAAAGGGTTAAACCAGTCTGAATCCGGAAGGAGGGAAATGATACCTTAAGCCTCGCCGTACGCTATGCGAGAGCAGAGCAGACGGCGAATCTGATTCGTTTAACTCATTACTGTTTCCAGGAGGGACTTGACGAATGAAACGGAACAGAACGTTCTCTTTCTCTAAACTTTCCAAGCTGACGCTGCTCATGGTCATCGCGTTCACGATGATGTTTGGCGGTACGGCCTCAGCTTTCAGCGACATTAAAGGTGACCAGGAGCAAAAGGCGATCGAACGCCTGGAGAAGATGGGAATCATTAAAGGCGACCTTCACGGCCGTTATTATCCGGCCCAGAAGCTGACAAGTGCGGAAGCCGTCACGCTGATCGTGAAAACGCTGGATCTCAACTTCGATACGATCCGGTTCATCAAACTGCCCAAAGCCAGCGATTATTACACCAAGATAAAGGATCATGCTTGGTATTCCGAAGCCTTTGTGATCGCGAACTACTACGGGCTGGGCATTCCGAAGGACATTAACCCGGCCGCCAAAGTAACGAAGGAGCAATTTAGCCACTGGTTGTTCAAAGCGCTGAGCGTAAAGGGCGAATACGCGTTTACGATGCAATATGTGTCCATCAAGGACGAGAAGCAAATCAACAAAGACTATATGAACAGCATTCAAGCGCTGCTGAAAGCCAAAATCGTTACCTTGGATAAGAAGGGAAACTTCGGACCAAAGCAACCGATCTCCCGCAGTGAAGCAGCAGGCATGCTTGACCGGACGCTGCAATTTATTAAAGACAATGAGCCGATTGTGAACCCAGTTCCCGGCTTGTCCAATTTTACCGTGAGCACAGACAAACTCACCAGCGACGTGACGAAGGTGACGATTACGGCGATGGCGCCGCACCCGGGCTACGGTCTGGAAGTGTCGAGCATCTCCTTTAAGGATGACAAGGCAGTCATCGACTATCGCATCGTCGAGCCTCAACCTGGGCAATTTTATCCGCAGGTCATTTCCGAGGTGAAGGCCGTCGCATACATTCCAGCCGGATTCCAGCCGGTGCTGGGCGCTCCATCCAAATAATCAGCATATTATGAATAAAAAAGAAAGGACCGCATGGATCCGGCAGCAGCCGATCGATGGCGGTCCTTTTTTTATCGTGGAGATTATGCCTTCGGCTCCGGGGTTGTTCCAAACGTCCGAATCCACCGATAGCGATTCACCTTCACGATCGCTACAAAGCATTTCAGGATTTGATCCGATTTCAGACAGATAAACGTCAGCAGCGGCGACAACCCCCATACTACAGCGCAGAGAAAGGATGAAGGCAATACGATCAGCCACATGAAGATTAAATCGTTGTATAACACAAATTTCGTATCTCCTCCGCTGCGCACGATGCCCGTCAGCACCGGCATTTGATAAGCCGTGCCTACCGCTGTTATGGAGAGCACCGTCATAAACTGCAAGGCCAGATCCTTGGATGCCGGGGATATGGCATAAAAGCCCAGCACCATGTCTTTGATCAAGAAGAGCACGGCCCCTGTCGCCAAACCGATAAACACATAAAGCACCTGCAGCGTTTGGGCGTAAGGCTTGATTTTTTCCGGATGTCCGGCGCCAATCGTCTTCCCGATAATCACAGCCGTCGCACTGGCCGAAGCGTATGTGACGACCGACACGATTTGGAAGACTGTTGTGGCGATACTGTTCGCGGCAATCGCCGCTTCCCCCATATGCCCCAAGATTCCAGACTGTACCGCCATGGCCAGCCCCCAGAGACCGTTGGACATCAGGATGGGAGAGCCCACGCTAAGGTATTGTTTGAACGTCCCCCGGTCAAATCGGAAGAAGTCCCGCAGCGTGAACCGGATTTTGCGATCCACTCGTTTGAGATACACCAACACGATGACCAGCTCGATGATACGGGCCGTTAGCGTCGCCGCCGCCGAGCCTCTCACCCCCCAAGCGGGGAACCCGAAATGCCCGTAGATCAGCAAATAGTTCAAACAAACATTGATCAGTAACGTCGACACGGAGAGGATAAATCCAACTCTGACCGTCTCCACGCTGCGCAGAGAAGCGAGCAGCAGGTTGGTTGCCGCAAAGAAGAGATAGGAAAAACCGATAATCCGTAAATACTTGGCCCCTTCTGTGATGACGTTGTCCTCGTTGGTGAATAAGGACAGGCATCCGTGCGGGAACAAGAATACCGCCAGCCACAGCAGGAACGCCAGCAGCAGTGCGATGCGCATTCCAATGCTGGCTACCCGCTTGATGGTTCGGATGTCCCGCGCGCCCCATGCCCGTGATGAGAGGATGACAACGCCCTCCCCTACTCCCATCACAAGCATTTGCAGCAAGAACTGGATCTGGTTAGCCAGAGCTACACCGGATAAGGCCGATTCACTGTAACCGCCAAGCATGATGTTATCCGATAAATTGACGCCAAAGGAAATAATGTTTTGCAGAGCAATCACTAAAGTTAGTCTGAAAAAGCTGTGATAAAATGCCTTATCCTGCACCAGAAGTTTCATGTTTGCGTACCAGCTTTCATGTTTGCTTACTAGCTTTCACGTGTGCTTACCAGCCCAACGATTTGAAGCGGATATCCCGTTCCCATAGCTCTTGCAGTTTTCGCAGCGATTCCTCCGGCAGAGGCGCGCTGCTTGCAGCTACATTTTCACGGAGCTGAGCGCTGTTTCGGACGCCGGGAATCACCGTTGTCACCTCAGGATACGCCAAAATAAACCGAAGTGCCGCCATCGTCATCGTCGTGTGCTCATCTTCCAGGAAGCGAATTTGCTCCACCAGCTTCGCACGGGTCTGAATCACTTCCGGAGACCAGCGGCTGCGCACGCCGGAGAACGAGCTGTTCTCGTCATATTTGCCCGACAACCAGCCGGAATCCAGCGGCACCTTAATAATGAGCGCAACATCTTTCTCCTGTGCGGCCTGGAACGCTTGTGCTGTTTCCTGATAAAAGATGTTGAACATCACTTCCATAACCCCAAGCTGAGAATGCTCCAGCGCCTCCAACATCTCACGGCTGGAATCGACGGACACGCCATATGCCAGAATTTTGCCTTCCGCCTTCAGATCCTCCAGCACTTGATAATGACCGTATTTACCATCCAGAACATCAAACGGCGGATTATGGATCAATACCGAGTCCAAATAATCGGTTTGCAGCCGCATCAGGCTGCGTTCCACCGAATTGCGGATCTGAGATGCGGAATAATCGGTTCCTTCCGGGGAATGACCGAACTTCGTATTGATGACCGCTTTGTCCCGTTTTCGTTCCAACGCTTTGCCGAGTAAGACCTCGCTTTTGCCTTGCCCGTAATTGGGAGCGGTATCAAAAAAGTTCACCCCAAGATCCAGCGCCTCGTGCACGAGCCGAATGGCCTCATCATCCTCCATCCCTGCCCAATCCTGCTTGTTGCCAAGCTGCCAAGCACCAAAGCCGATTTCCGATACCTGCTTGCCGGTTGTTCCGTACCTTCTGTACTTCATCCTCTCACGCTCCTGCGATGTTTGGATTTTAAATAAAGGAACTCATGCCCCAATTCTAGACCGGATCATGTAAGCCGCGCAAGGAGAAATCCGCTCCCCCCTTTCCTACTTGAAACCTGTCCGCATACAACGTTAAGATATATGACATAAAAGAGGTTTTTCACGGGAAATACCGCAAAAACCTCTTTACGAAAACCGGAAGCTTGGATTATGATGCCATAAGCATGATACCTAATCTTACATATTTAAGATTTGAGGATATACGCGCGGGACTCGGACTCCGAGCTGACAAACGACCTCATAGTTGATTGTTCCCATCCAATCGGCGACCTCGTCAATCGCTATCGCCGCCGTATCGCCCGTTCCGCCGAAGAGGATCACTTCCTCTCCCGCTTGGACGCCCTCTACCTCGGTGACGTCTAACATCGTCTGGTCCATGCACACTCGGCCGATGATCGGCGCCCGCTGTCCGCGAACCAGCGCAAACCCTCGGTTCGAAAGCGTCCGTGACAGCCCGTCGGCGTATCCGATGGGAACCGTGGCGATCAGCCGCTCTTCACTCGCCCGGAACGTCCGGCCGTAGCCGACGGATTGGCCCGGCTGGATCCGCCGGAGCGAAGCGATTTTCGTCTTGAGCTGCATCGCCTGCTGCAAAGGATACTCCGGCAGCCGCAGCTGCGGCGAAGGATATAACCCGTAGAGTGCGATCCCGATGCGAACGAGATCCAGATGCATTTGCGGGAACCGCATCGCGGCAGCACTGTTGCAGCAGTGCTTGATCGGTACGTGCAAGCCGTGGGCCTCCAGGGCATCGAGGCAAGCTTGGAACCGGGCGAATTGCTCCCACGTATACGTCGGGTCGGGTCCGTCCGCATCCGCGAAATGGGTAAACACGCCTTCCAGGATGACGAAGGGCGCAGCCGCTGCCGCAAGTTCAGCGAGCTCAATCACCGCCCGGGTGCTATATAAGCCGATCCGGGACATCCCGGTATCCACCTTCAAGTGGATGCGTGCTGCACGCCCGTACTTTCTGGCGCAAGCGATCGCCTCCTGCAGGACTTCCCTGGTATCCACCGTCAAGGTAATGCCCTGCCGAACCGCTGCTTCGACGCCAAACGGTGGCGTGTAGCCGAGCACGAGAATAGGTTGTGATATACCAACCGCTCGCAGCTCTAGCGCCTCATCAACGAGGGCCACGCCAAGATCATCGGCGCCGGCATGGATGGCAGCTTGCGCCGCTTGCACCGCTCCGTGACCGTAGCCGTTCGCTTTGACTACAGCCATCAGCCGGCAGCCCTTGGCGATTTGCTTGCGGAAGAGCCCCGTATTGTGGGCGATGGCGTCCAGCGACACCTCCGCCCAAGTTTCCCGATAGCCGGCAGGGGTGGAGACCCTTGATCGCATCATTGTCATCGTGGAATACCTCTTTCCTCATAAATAATCATTATGAAGCATCTTGAAATTAAGTATAATTCAGCCGCTCCTGCCGGGGTTTGTCTCCCTATCCCAAAAAAACGGCATGATCCTAGTGCGGCTTCACAAACCATATCGCATCGGAGGTGACCTTCGCCTATGTGCCAAGATCAAGACGATATTTTCGAGCCCTACTCCGACAATCTGGAAATGCTCGCGGAGAAGATCAGCGATGTGTTAGGGCGTCCGGTCACGATCGAAGACGCCAACCATCGGCTGGTTGCCTACAGCTCGCACGAGCCGGAGACCGACGCGGCGCGGCTGGCCACCATCGTCGGGCGCCGGGTGCCCGACCAGATCATTGGCAGTCTCTGGCGAGATGGCGTTATGCCTCGCCTATTGGAGAGCGAAGCGCCGATTCGCGTCGCCCCGATTCAAGAGGTGGGGCTTAGCGGCCGCGTGGCGACAGCGATCCGTTCAGGCTCCCGGGTTGTCGGTTTTATTTGGGTGCTGGAAGCGGAGAAGCCTTTTTCGGATCAGGAAATGGCGTTGGTCGCCAAGGCGGCCCAAGCGGCCCGCACCAAAATGGCTAGGTGGCAGCTGCAGCGCCATAAGGAGGAAGAGGCGCATCGCGATTTTTTCTGGCAGCTGCTGACCGGGCATCTATCCAATGAAACCCTGATTCAGGATAAAGCCCAGCGGATCGGGATCACACTCCCTCCGCAGTTCCATGTAGTTGTTCTGCAGTTTGCCGCCGAAGTGAAGGAATCCTGGCAACGGCAAGCGCTGGAGAGATGCGCTCCTCTCTCCGCGAACAGCCGGATCGTGCTGCGCGCCATTAATAAGAATCAGCTGATTTTGCTATTCGCACCGCTAACGTCGGATACGATGGATGGAATCACCAGCCAGTTGGGGCTGCTTCAACAGAATTTGCGCACCTTTTTTTCGCCGCATTTCCTAGGATTGGCCAGCGGATGTCTCTACAGCGAATACGGACGGCTGGAAGACAGCTACCGCGAAGCGCTGCTCCTGCTTGAAGTGAAGCAGCGGTTCCCCAAGGAGACGGGAGATCACGTGATGTATGGCGATCTCGGGTATTACCGCTACCTGCCCCGGATCTGGGAAGAGCTTCAGCAACATGGCGGCGCAGGCAGCCAACTGGCCCGGCTGCGGGCCTACGATCAAGAGCATCACAGCGAGCTGGTGCACACGCTGGAAGTGTTTTTGGTGCATGACAGCAATGCGAAGACAGCCGCCGAAGCGCTGCATGTTCATGCGAATACCCTGAATTACCGACTGAAGCGAATCGCTGAAATCGGCCGGATCGACTTAACCAGCATGGAGCAGAAAGTAACCTTATATTTGGAACTCAAAGCCGAACGTTTCGGCGGCAGCAACGCATTGTGAAATTTCACAATACGAGCGGTCTTTTTTCTCATATCTCCACAAACAAAAATTGCAGCTCCTGTCCTATACTGATGTCAGATCGTTTGACAGAGGAGGTTACCGCATGATCGTTGGAGTCCCCAAAGAAATTAAAAATAATGAAAATCGAGTTGCCCTGACCCCATCGGGCGCCTATTCGCTGGTTCAAGCAGGTCACTCGGTATGGATCGAGACCCAGGCGGGTGCTGGCAGCGGCTTTGAGGATACGGAATATGCGGCCGCCGGGGCCAAGGTGGTCAGCCGTGCTGCCGAAGCTTGGTCGGCCGATCTGGTTATGAAGGTAAAGGAACCGCAGCCGTCGGAGTATGGCTTCTTCCGTCCAGGTCTGATCCTGTTCACATATTTGCATCTGGCGCCGGAACCGGAACTGACCCAAGCGTTAAAAGATCAAGGCGTGACCGCGATCGCGTATGAAACGGTCGAAGTGAACAAAACGCTGCCGCTGTTGACGCCGATGAGCGAGGTGGCCGGGCGGATGTCCGTGCAAATCGGAGCGCAGTTTCTGGAGAAGCCGCATGGCGGCAAAGGCATCCTGCTCGGCGGTGTGCCTGGCGTGAAGCGCGGGAAAGTGACGATCATCGGCGGAGGTGTCGTTGGCACGAATGCAGCCCGAGTAGCCATCGGCCTAGGTGCCGATGTGACGATCATCGATCTGAATCCAGATCGCCTGCGGCAGCTGGAGGACATCTTTGGCGCCAGCGTGCAGACGCTGATGTCAAATCCGCAGCACATTGCCGAAGCGGTTGCAGAATCCGACCTGGTGATCGGCGCGGTGCTGATCCCTGGTGCCAAGGCGCCAAAGCTGGTCACCGAAAGCATGGTGAAAACGATGCGCCCCGGCTCGGTGATCGTGGACGTGGCTATCGACCAAGGCGGCATCTTTGAAACGGTCGACCGAATCACGACCCATTCCGATCCGACCTACGTGAAGCATGGCGTCGTGCATTACGCCGTAGCGAATATGCCGGGCGCCGTGCCGCGCACCTCTACGCTCGCGCTGGCTAACGCTACGCTGCCTTATGCGCTGGAGATCGCTTCGAAGGGCCTTTACACGGCGCTCAGTGAACGGGCCGCTCTGCGCAAAGGAGTCAACGTCGCCGCAGGTGCGATCACATACGCCTCTGTAGCCCGTGACCTGCACTATGAGTATGTGCCGGTTGAAGAGGCGCTGGAGCTGTCCAGCCCGCCAGTGAACTAGGCGATTTCACTTACATCATGAAGAGATCCGCTATCGCGGGTCTCTTATTTTATGTGGGCGCTATGCTGTGGTGTGAAAGACGACTCCCCCCGTTCGGCCAGCGACAGCTCGATGATTCGGTCGAGCAGTTCGCTGTAAGGGATGCCAGCGGCAGCGGCGCTGCGCGGGAGCAAGCTGTTCGCTGTCATCCCCGGCAGCGTATTTACCTCCAGCACGTAAGGCACTCCGTCCTTGAGAATCATATCGACCCGGGCGTAGACACGGCATTGCAGCAACCGATAGCAAGCCAGCGCTGCTTCGCGCACCCGTGCCGCAACATCGGGAGGCAAGGTGATCGGCTTTTCCTCCGCCCCGCCATCGCTGTATTTGGCTTCGTAGTCAAACCACTCCGCCCCATTGGCCGCCCGGATGCCCAGCACCGGGAGCAGCTCCCCGTCCAGGATCGGGCAGGTGATTTCCTGGCCGGACACCATGGACTCAACGAGCACGGACTCGCCCCATCGGAACGCTTCCTCCAGCGCGCTGCCTAATAACTCCGGCCGATCAACGCGCTGGACACCGATACTGGAGCCTCCGGCATTTGGCTTGACGAACAGCGGATATGCGAGTCCCGCTGCCTTGGATTCCCATGATCCGTCCGCGAACATTCGCCGATCCAAATAGGCTCCGTCCGGCGTCGCGATCCCTTCGGTCTGCAGCAGCCGCTTCGTCAGATTTTTATCCATGCATAAGCTGCTGGACAACACGCCGCTGCCCGAATACGGGATGCCCATTGTCTCCAGCACGCCTTGTACGGTACCGTCCTCGCCAAAAACACCATGCAGCGCCAGTAAAGCGAAGTCAATCCCCCTCACCCGGTCGATCAGCTCCTCGCGCTTCGTTAGCTCAATCGGTATCACTTCATATTTATTGGAGTCCAGCTTCCCCACGATTTCCTTCCCCGTCATCAGCGAGACCTCGCGTTCCGAGGAGACGCCGCCCATAATGACGCCAACCTTCATTCTGTTTCTCTCCTTCACCCGTTGTTTTACGTCCATGCAGCACCTAACTCGAACTCTCTTGCAACTAATTCAGATCCCCTAGCAGCTTTGCAGCCATTTCACCGATCAGACGAATCCCTTTCTCAATGTCTTCCTCCGGCACCCGCGAGAAGCCAATCCGCATCGTATTCCGCCCCCCGCCGTCAACGTAAAACATATCCCCCGGAGTGAAGAGGACGCCCTGATCTGCACAAAGCTCGAGCAGCTTCCACGTATCGAACTCCTCCGGGAACTCCAGGAACAAATGTAACCCGCCGCTTCCCGACAGCCGGGAGAATGGGATATACCGTTCGCAGCAGTCCTTCGTCCATTCGTACTTCCGCCGATACTCAGCTCTGGCCCGTTTCAAATATTTTTCGAGATTCCCGTTCAGCAAATATTGATACAGCAAAGATTGGTCTAACGTTGAGGTATGAATGCTGCGCGCCCGTTTGACGCTTTCCAGCACCTCGATCAGCTCCCGATCCGCTAAGATCCAGCCAACGCGAATCCCCGGGAACAGCACCTTCGAGAAGCTTCCCAAGTACACCACGCCGTTCCCCTGCCCAGCCATCGCAATCAGCGGCGCAACGTGAGAGCCGGAATACCTCAGCTCCTCATTGAAACCATCCTCGATTACCGGCACTCGGTAGCGGCTAAGCAACTCCAGGATGGCCAGTCGCTTCTCGGCAGACGTCACAATGCCGGTCGGATTGTGATAGGAGGGCACCAGGAACGCGCCGTCGAACGGCTGCGCCTTCAGCTCGCGCTCCAGCGCTGCAAGGTCCATTCCGTCCGGCTCCATCGGGATTCCGGTGATCTCAAACCCGTGGCGCCGCAAATTTTTGATCGCGGTCTGGTGGGTTGGGTTTTCGCATAACATGCGCCCGCCGGTATTGCCATCCCGACCGAGAACGGACAACACGATGTCCAGCCCTTCCGTAAACCCGCTGGTGATCAACAAACCCTTGCCTTGCAGATCCACGCCTTTGCGTTCCATATAGTTCAGCAAATAATCGATAAGTGGTTTATATCCTTTGGCATATCCATAGTTCAATAAGACGCGGCCTTCCACCGCCATCCGATCCAGGAATGCGCGTTTGACGTTCTCTAAATCAAACAGTTGCTCATCGGGGGCGATGCTCGTAAATAAAATGGCGCCTTTCGCCGCCCGCATGCCGGGCTTGCTGCGTTTCATATGGTCGAGCTCCACGGACAGCCGGGCTTGCCGGTTCATCCGCTCTCGCCAATCCATCTGCCAAGCAGGGACCGCCTGCCCGCTGGGGGCAGAGACCTCGGCGACAAAGTTCCCTTTGCCTGTGACCGCATACACCAGCCCCTCATCCTGCAAGGCTTCATAGGCGGCAATGATACTGCCCCGGCTGACGCCCAGCAGCTCCGACAGCTCCCGTGTAGAGGGAAGCTTCTGCCCAGCCTGCAAAGCGCCTTGCATCATCAGCCGTTTGATATAATTTTTCACCTGTACGTAAACCGGCGTTTCCGCCACAAGCTTAAATTCATGAAACACCCTGTATCGCCCCCATCCTCATGATGGCATATTCCAGGCCAAAAATAAAAGAACCACCCTCCCGCATTTTTCGGAGGAAGGTGGTTCTTCCGTTTATACCTTCACTTTCAAAAGTAATGTTAAGTTACTGGGGCGCGATAAGATAGATTCCAGATAAGTTCAAATCATTAAATGTTGTCCAGATTGGTTCATAAACTTTATAATTTCCTGCCTTAATGCCACTTTCTAAATCCTCTTTAACAGTGAGTGTACCTGTATGAATTCCGGCCAAATCAAATGTCCAGCCCATTAGCTGATTGTTATAGGAATAGTTGGTTAATACAGGTCCACCGCTATCACCATTAATTGAGGTGTAACCAATGGCTAAAACTTCATTATTTTTATACCCATATCCAGCGCCGCCCCACCAAATATCAACATTGGCATAAGCGATTTTTCCGGAAGTTGTTGTACCGCTGTTTGCTCCTCTCATATAAACGGTATCACCTACCGTGTCGCTAATATAGACACCTGTAATCATTGCCATATTAGATGAGGAGGGATAAGGTACACGTGCTCGGCCTTCAAAATTAGAGTTTAAAGTAATGTATCCAGAATCTGAAACAGCGTAGGAGCCATCCCCAGGTGAAGTTGTTCGATAGGTGAAATTTCCAATTGAATCTGTTGCACTTGTCGGTTGGTACCACGGACTAACACTTCCCGCAGTCTGACAGTGACCTGATGTAACTAATACATCCTTATCATTTTCATTTACTCCATAGTACCCACCTGTGCATACCGAATAAATTGTTTTATCGGGCTCGTCTGGTTTTGGACGATAGTTCCCGCCTATTTTAGCTCCCATCGGAATGAGTGATCCCCAGTTAGTATTGTCGGTTTCTGCTCTTAGAGCTGATGGGGATAACGTTGTATATATAAGCATGTCCGACTTGGGGAACAAAGATGAGATGGAAAGTCTCTCTTGCTTCTCTAGTTTTGCATCAAAAACTACAATTAATTTGTTATTCTTTATGTCCGGTATAAGCGCCAGAACAGTTCCAGGTTGAGCATTTTGTTTGATTTTCTCTTTAGCATCAACAATATCAGCCCAAGAGTATTTGGTTACTTCAAAATCAACTTTTTCATCATTCTGTATTGAATCCCTGATAAACTCCTTCAAATATTCCGAATCGTCTGTAATCTGAACAGTTACTCTTCCTTTCTCAGCATCATAATAATAGCCCGAAAACTGAGAGGGGAATTTTCTTTCAATTAAGTCTTTTATTATTGGGATGTCCTTTTTTACACGTTGGTTTTCAATATAGTCAGAGAGAATTGCTGAATTTTTCAATTCATAAGGAGGTGAGGTTAAAGTTAAAGGATATGGTACTTCGTTTGACTTATTTTTTTGGGATTCATTTGCAATTTCTTGAATAGAACCTTTAAACAACTTCATCTCAGGAATAGGGTTTTCTTCGGCATTTACAGAAAAGGTAACAAGTGAGCTGAAAACAAGAGAAGCAGCAAGAAAAATGGAAAGTGTGATCCTTTTCATAATACGTGCTCCATCCCTTCTTTTTATTGAACTAGGAAGCGATGATTATCAAAGCAAGACCGTTTAATTGTTTCAACTCCTTTCTTGTCCGAAGTATTTGCTTTGTTTTGTTAGTTGCACGATCTTAGCAGAATTCTTACTGACGCTTCCATAACAATAAACGACGAATTTAAAAAAAAGTTTCATTATTACCTTTATTTAGAATTTTTAATATTTACCTGAATCCGTGAACTTGAACAAATAAATCCTGAGGCGGACACAGGAAAATGCAG
>NZ_JAWDJI010000250.1:0-34739 GCF_032465655.1 Paenibacillus sp. 3LSP
GTTTTAGGGATTGTGTGGAGTGTATTGAATCCACTGCTTTTTATGTTGTGCACAACAATTGTTTTTTCTACTATGTTTAGAAATCAAATTGAGAACTTCCCGATATATTTTCTCAGCGGGCAAATAATGTTCTCTTTTTTTGCCGAGTCAACGGGATTGGCCCAAACAAGTTTGATAGAAAATGGTTCCTTAATCAAAAAGGTGTATACGCCTAAATATATTTTTCCTTTGTCAAAAGTTTTTTTTGCGTTGGTTAATCTTTCATTCTCATTAATAGCTGTCTTTCTTATCATTCTAATTATGGGGTACAGTATACCGTTAACTTCTATGCTGTTTTTTCTTCCGATTATGTACCTCTTTTTATTTTCTTTGGGTATTGGGCTATTATTATCATCATTAACCGTCTTTTATCGAGATATTTTGCATATCTATAGCGTTTTTTTGAGTTTATTGTCATTTTTTTCAGCAACATTTTATCCGATTTCTATAATCCCAGAAAATGTAAGAGGTTTTATTGAGTATAATCCCATTTATATTTTCATTTCATATTTTAGAATGTTGATACTTGATGGACATTTGCCGGATTTAAAGCTTAATTTACTTGCCGTATTGTATTGTTTGGTATCTACTATAATAGGCTATAGAATATTTAAGAAAAATGAGAACAAAATTGTTTTATTTATATGAGGTATAAACAATGGATAATATTTCGATAAAGTTGGATGGTGTATCGGTAGTTTTTGATTTGCACAAAGAAAATATACGTAGTTTTAAAGAGTTTATTATAAAAAAACTTAAAGGCCAATTAAATTACGAGAGATTTTATGCATTGAATAATATAACACTTTCTATTTCCAAGGGTGAAGTTGTTGGAATTTTAGGATTTAATGGTGCTGGTAAAAGTACTCTACTAAAAACTATAGCTGGGGTATTGGCTCCTACGGAAGGGAAAATAGAGACAAGGGGGAAGATCGCCCCGTTAATAGAGCTAGGTGCCGGTTTTGATATGGAGCTTACTGCAAGAGAAAATATTTTTTTAAACGGAGCAATTTTAGGGTATTCTCGGAAGTTTATTGAGGGTAAGTTCGAAGATATTGTTGATTTCGCAGAAATTCATGAATTTCTTGATGTTCCTCTTAAAAATTATTCTTCAGGAATGATTGCACGGATTGGGTTTAGTATTGCTACGGTGGTTAAACCGGACATTCTAATTATCGATGAAATATTATCCGTAGGTGATTATGCTTTTCAACAAAAATGTGAGAAACGAATCAAATCGATGATCTCCGATGATACTACTGTGATTTTGGTGTCGCATTCAATCGAGCAAATTAGAAGTATGTGTCAGAAGGCTTTTTTGCTAAATCGCGGGAATTTGATTGCTTTTGGAGAAGTTAATGAAATTTGTGATAAATACATCAACTTAAATACCCTTAACAATCGATCTTTGTAAGAAAATCTATACTACATTTGAAGGAGTATAATAATATGAAAACTTGCCTAATAACCGGAGGGGCCGGATTTATCGGATGCGAGGTAACTAAAATAATTGAAAATGCTTTTGATAATATCATTATTGTTGATTGTTTACACCCTCAAATTCATGCATCACAAAAAATACCACCTAGGTTATCCTCCAAAGCGAATTTAATTATAGCTGACGTGACCGATCCAGTTGCTTGGGACGAAGTGCTTTCTAAATGGAAGCCGGACTTGGTTTTACATTTAGCGGCTGAAACGGGAACAGGCCAATCCCTTACAGAAAGTAGCCGCCACACTCAAGTGAATGTAGTAGGAACTTCTCAAATGCTTGATGCTATGGTAAGGCAAAACGCTTTTCCTAGAAAAATAGTGCTTGCAAGTAGTAGAGCGATTTATGGTGAGGGGAAATGGATAAACTCTGAGGGTGTTGCTTATTATCCTGGTCAGAGAAGTAATGAGCAGTTAGCAAATGGAGAATGGAACTTTTATGGATCGAAATTTCTTCCTATGAATAGTACTGATAATATTCCTATGCCTACCAGCATTTATGGGGTGACAAAGCTAGCTCAGGAGCAAATTATTTCATGCTGGTGCAAATCATTTGACGTTAATTATAGTATTTTACGTCTTCAAAATGTATATGGTCCAGGCCAGTCGTTAATTAATTCTTACACTGGCATCGTTTCTCTTTTCGTTAGATTGGCTAAAGAAAAACAGATTATTCCGCTATATGAAGATGGTATGATGCTGAGAGACTTTGTTTTCATAACAGATGTAGCTCGCGCCATTTCTGAAGTGTTGGTCAATGATACTACGAATGGAAAAATATTAGATATTGGTAGTGGATACGGGGCAACAATTAAAGAAATCGCACACTTGATCGCTGAACGATACGGTGCCCCACGCCCGGAAGTGTGTGGGAAATATCGTAATGGGGATGTTCGACACGCTCAAGCAGATATATCTTATACGTTGGATAACATGGATTGGAAACCAGTTGTATCGTTAGATGAGGGTATGAATTTACTATGTAACTGGATTGATGAAGAACTAGGAAGATAGATAACTTATTTCCAGGGGGAGAGTGAATAATGCTTCAAATAAAGAGTCTTCAAATTCAATCAGTATTATTTAATAATGACCTTTCACGCGTCATTCGGTCTATTAAAAGCATAATTAGAGCAGCAGATTTTGCAATAAACAAAGGGGTTTTTGATAAAATAACCCTATACTACGGTGATGGTTCACGCGATCGAATTTTCACAGATGCTGAGATCGACAAGTTAAATGCAGAATTTGGAGAGTATATAACAGTTAAGTATGACTATTTTGAGTCGAATTTAGGATCGGCAAGGGGACATAATAGGTTAGCAAACCTTTCTGAATCGGATTTTATTATGATTATTAACCCCGACATTCTACTTGCTCCGGATACGATACTGCAATTAGTTAAACCCTATAACTACTCGGATAATGTAGGCATAGTAGAAGCAAAACAATTACCAATTGAACACCCCAAGTATTATCATCCTAAAACCGGTGAAACAAGCTGGGCTTCTACGGCCTGTGTTCTTATCCCTCGGAATATTTTTCGAGAAGTAGGCGGATTTGATGCGGATACCTTTTTTCTCTATTGTGATGATGTTGATTTCTCTTGGATGGTTCGACTTAAAGGGTACCGTATCATTTATCAACCTTCGGCAGTTGTTTTTCACGATAAAACTTTGTCTATTAATGGGGCTTGGCAAACAAGTGATGCAGAAGATTATTATTCTGCAGAGGCAGGTTTGTTATTGGCGTATAAATGGTCCAGACTTGATATTCTGAATAATATTCTTCAGTATTTTGAAAATTCGGATGTTACTTACTATCAAAAGGCTGCTGAAGAATTTAAAAGGAGAAAAGAGGCCGGTAGATTGCCAAAACAGCTTGATGTTGATAACAAGATAGGTGAATTCATCGACAATAATTATGGGAAAATGAGGTTTTCGTTATGAAAAAAAAGAGCGTAGATGAATACCCTTATAAATTTGAATATGCCTATGATAATGTTTATGGACATGCTGTCAGCTTACTAAGCCAGTTTGAATTACCTTTACAAGGTGTTCATTTGGATATTGGATGTGGTTGGGGAGCAATAAGTGATAAATTAATTGAACTCCATAATCTGCACTATATAGGTATAGATGCTGATCCGGATGCTGTGGACCATCTTCAAAGTGAGGGGAAGGAAGCGTATCATTTTAAGTTTACAGATTGTGAAACTAATCTAGCATATATAGAGAAAATATTAGATGGACGTAAATTAGCATCTATTACTATTCTAGATACTTTGGAGCATGTTTTGTTATTAGAGGATCTAATAAAAACGCTCTCAGTGCTTTCAAAAAAGTATAATGCACCACTAGTTATTAGTGTTCCGAACTTTGCTCACGATGATGTAGTTTTTAAATTACTATGCAATAAATTTGATGAAACCGAAACCGGGTTATTAGATGAGACGCATATTAATATATTTACTGAAGAAAAATTAACTGCTATTTGTAAAAAGTTTGGATTGCACCAAGTAGGTCAGAAAGATGTTATCTTGGAGAAAAGCGATCAGTATTTTCCGGAAAATCTATTGACTCTCGCCGAAAAGTCTACTTTACGTCAGTTTTTAATTAGTTTGCGTAGGAATATGAGTGCAGATGGGAAGGTCAATCAACTCGTTCGAATGTACATTGCAAGCCATCCCGGGCTGAAAATCGAAAATAGAAATCTAAAACGTCCTTTTTTATCAATTGTAACTAGGACGGTTGGAAATAGACCCGAAGAATTGAAAGAAGTCTTACTTTGTTTAACAGGTCAAGAATGCGTTGATTTTGAGGTGCTTATCGTTGGGCATAACCTGTCAGTTGAAAAGCAATTGCTGGTTGAGAGTATTATTAGTGCTACACCTGAATGGATACGTTCAAAGATTCGCTTGATCCGAGTTAATGGAGGTAACCGTTCAACACCTCTAAATGTAGGTTTTGAAAAAGCTGAAGGGCACTATATTACAATACTTGATGATGATGACATTGTGTTTAGTAATTGGGTAAAAGAATTTAAAACCTTATCAGAAGAACACTATGGTAAAATCCTGAAATCGGTATCTGTAAGACAAGAGTATGAAACGGTTGAAACATCATTTAGTAAAAGAAGTTCTAGGGCAGTTTCAGGATTTATAAAGGATTATCCCGCTGAATTTGATTATATTGCTATGCTCCATCATAACCAATGTCCTGGATTATGCCTGGCATTCCCAAGATCTGTTTTTCATGATTTCGGGTTGAGATTTGATGAAACAATTAATACAATCGAAGATTGGGATTTTATTGTTCGATCTGCATTTTTGTGCGGTGTAGCTAGTAGTCCTGCTATTACAAATATCTACAGATGGTGGTTAAAGGGGAATAATAGCTCGCAATCACTTCATAATAGTCAAGAATGGGAAGATAATTACTTTTACGTGCAAAATAAGTTTAACTCACAATATTTACTTATGCCTCCTGGTAGTGCCAAACGAATCTCAAGGTTGGTAAGCTCAAGGTCGGGACTAAATAACTATAATGAAGAGTCAATAAATGATGTATCAATACAACGTAAAAGGGAACTGGCGCATCAGATATTAATATCTGACTCATGGAATATTACAAAACCACTTCGTTTAATTAAACGATTATTTGGCAAAAGGACCGATATCCCTGAAATCTTTAATGCTACCGAAAGGGAATTAGATGAGTTTATTATCAATGCACAAAACTCGAAGAGCTGGAGAATTACAAGTCCTTTGAGAAATTTAAGAAGGAAGATCCTATGAAAAATACTTGGAATAGCATTGCTGATAGATTCAATGGACGAGAGAATAATTTTGATATATTAAGACTTATGGCGGCAACCCTAGTTATTTTTTCACATGCATATCCTTTAACGCTAGGCTCTAATGAATATGAACCATTAATTAAATTAACGAGAGGACAGGAGACATTTGGGGGGCTCGGAGTTAGCATTTTTTTTATTTTAAGTGGCTTTCTCATTACTTACAGCTTTGAACGCTGCGCTAACATATATGAATATTTTAGAAATAGAATTCTCCGAATTTTTCCTGCTCTTCTTATACTGATTTTTTTCACTGTTTTTGTATTAGGACCAATCCTTACAACTCTTGATCTTAAAACGTATTTTTCTAGTCCTGCGACTTTAAGGTATTTAGAATCTTTTATGCTTGTAAATATGCAATATGGATTGCCGGGAGTATTTGAACATAATCCTTATCCTAATGCAGTAAATGGCTCTCTATGGACGTTATGGTATGAATTTTTCTTTTATATGATAGTAGCTGTACTTGGCTCTCTTAAAATGCTAAAGAAAATCATTATTATTCCATTATTCCTAGTAGTGTTGTTTTTTTCATTATATCTTTCCCCATCTATCGCTGTATTTCAATATTTTGAGCTTTTTAAATATTTCTGTATGGGGATAATTGTTTATTTGTTAAGATATAATATTAAGCTCAATAAATTCATAGCTTTTTTCTGTTTTATCCTCCTTGTATCTCTTACATCCTTCGGATATTACAAAGTAGCATTCATATTTTTTGGAACCTACATTATTTTTTATGTAGGTTTTGGGATGAGGAAAATACTCAGAAAACTTCAAGAGACTGGGGACTTTTCTTATGGAATGTATATTTATGCTTTCCCTGTTCAACAATTGGTAACATATTTTTTTAATGGGCACATTAGTCCGCTTAATAATTTTGTTGTCTCGGCAGTAATAACATTAATTTTTTCAATTTTGTCTTGGTTTAAAATTGAAAGAAAATGTTTGCACTTTAAAAGTAGCAACTGATTGGGAAGTTTTGATTAGTGAAGCTCTTTGATGTAAAACTGAATGCTAGTAAGTAAGGGATGGTATGGTGAAATCACTAGATATTATAATAGTATCCTATAATTCAGAAAAATGGATACCGTCACTACTCGATAGCTTGAGTTCCCAAAATTATCCATTAAAGAAACTCCATATAACCTTTGTAGATAATGGGTCAGTAGATAATAGTAGAGAGTTGCTAGAAACTTATGAAAGAAAAGAAGATTTTGGGAGTTATAATTATCACTTTTTGGACAATAATCAGGGATTTGGCAGAGCGAATAATTATGGTGTCCATCATTCTAAACAAGATTATGTATTTTTTTTAAATGTAGATACGAAAGTAGACGAAAATTGTATTGTTGAATTGATGAAATCTGTCGAGATTTCTGATGATAGTGTTGGGCTATGGGAAGCTAGGCAGTTTCCGTACGAGCATCCAAAGGTTTACAATCCCGTCACTATGGAAACTGGTTGGGCTAGTGGTGCGTGTAGTTTAGTACGAAGAGATTACTTTGAAATGGTTGGCAAGTTTGACGAAAAAATATTCATGTACGGTGAGGATGTTGACTTAAGTTGGAGATTAAGAGCACATGGGTATAAATTGATTTATGTACCTAAAAGTATAGTGTACCATTATACTTACATGAGTGTTGGCGAAATAAAGCCTAATCAATTTTATCATAGTACGTATATGAATTTAATGCTTCGTTATAAATACGGGAGTATTAGGGATATAATAAAAGGTTATGTTCTATATGGAGGTCTATTTTTTTTTAATGGTCCCGCTAGGAATCATAAAAGCAGAATACTAAAAACCTTTCTAAAAAGTTTTATTGACGGCCAAAAATTCAGAAAATGGAAAAGGCATACGAATTTTGATTTTAAAGCTAATTTTAAATTGTGGGATTATGAAATTAATAGAGAGGGGGCTTTCTACGCTAATGAACTACCAGAACACACACCACTTGTATCTATCTTAATTCGAACTTGCGGGAGACCTAGTGTGTTAAGGGAAGCTCTAGTTAGTGTGAGAAATCAAACATATAGGAATATTGAAGTAGTCGTAGTGGAGGATGGCCCAGCAATTTCTAAACAATTAGTTAATGAAGAATTTTCTGATTTAAATATAATATATAAGGCAACTAAGGATAAAGTTGGGAGGTGTGTTGTAGGTAATATTGCATTAGAAATAGCTAGTGGTGAATATTTCAATTTTTTGGATGATGATGATTTACTCTATGCTGATCATGTTGAAGTTTTAGTTACACAGCTGATGAAAAAAACTGATTATAAAGCTGCATACTCGATAGGCTTTGAAGTCCCTACTAAGGTAATTTCAAAAGAACCCTATATTTATGAGGAAATGTTCTATAGTGTTCAACATAAACAGAGGTTTGACCGAGTCACATTAGTTCACCATAATTATTTACCTATAGAAACAGTTATGTTTAAAAGAGAATTATTTGAAAGTTTAGGTGGTTTAGATAACGAACTAGAGGTTCTTGAAGACTGGGATTTATGGCTAAGATATGCCTTAAAATTCGATTTTTTATTTATTGAAAAGTTAACCTCTTTATATCGTGTTCCAGCTAATGCGAATTTAACCATTCATAGGCAACAAATGTTTGATAGATACTTACCGGTTGTCAAAAATAAAAATCTAGAACATTGTGATACTGAATTAAGATCTCTGATACAAGCACATGAAGATCATATCAATAGGAAATTTTCGATTTTCAACAAAGTGAAAAACATGAGTTTTCAAACTTTTCTATTTAAACTAAAGAATAAAATTTATATAAAAATAAAGAGGTTGCTAAGCTAACAAATGGGTGGTCTCAAAATTATTTTCAACAAAAATCTTGAAAGTGTAGAGAAGAGGATCTAATGATAAGAGATAAGATAATGAAATTCATTAGCAAGAGAAGTTGCATTCCTGTAATATTTGCATTATTTGTTCCTTTTATAATGTTACTTATTGTTGAATCTGTGCAAAGAAAAGATATCATTGAGGTATTTAAGTGGATTTTCGATGATTTTTTAATTTTTTCTTTAAATTACTTTATTTATTTTTTTGTGCAATTACTGCTAATTGCAGTTACTTCTTTTTTGATCGGACAAATTTGGTTTGTTTCAATTTTTCTTCTTTATTCGTTAGCACACTATTATAAAATGTATTTTTTGAAGGAGCCGCTCTTCCCTTGGGATTTTTTATTTGTTAAGCAATTGTTTGATCTTTTGCCCGGGTTAAAAATTAATTATTTTTATATCGTTGGAATATTAATTATTTTCTTTCTCCCTATATTTCTGAGGAAAGTTATTCCGCAACTGCGCTTGAAAATTATTTATCGAGTATTATGTATAATCACTTCATTAACCTATTTGATTATTATTGGATCATGGGTAAAAATTCAACCAATAAACTCTATGCTTAATTCTAAAGGGATAGTAAATATTAATTGGAATCAAGCATCAAACTATACAATAAATGGGGCTTTGCTTGGTTTTTTTTCTAATATTCCAAGTGCAGTAATTATTCCACCATCAGATTATAATGAAGATAACATTAACAAAATTGTGAAGGATTTTGAGACAAAATATAAGAGTGATGAATCGGAACTCACCCCGCAATTAAAACCAAACATAATATATGTGATGAGTGAGTCGTTGTGGGATCCAACTGTAATAAGTAATATCACATTATCAAAAGATCCGTTACCATTTTATAGATCATTAATAGGGAAAAGTACTACAGGTTGGCTACTATCTTCCGAATTTGGTGGGGGAACCGCAAATGTTGAATTCGAAGCATTGACAGGACTTTCAACTAGATTTCTCCCTCAAGGTTCAATACCGTATCAACAATATGTTAAGAAAGATTATCCATCAGTTGCTAAAATACTTAAAAATGAAGGATATCAATCTATAGCAATTCATTCATATGTTGATTGGTTTTGGAATAGAAAATTTGTATATGAGAAGTTCGACTTTGATAAGTTTATAAGTGAAAATGAATTTATTAATCCTGAGAAACGAGGCTCTTATATAGCTGATATTGAAGTGTCAAAAAAAATTATTGATGAGGTTGAGTCCTCGGAAAAACCAGTGTTCATATACTCTATAACTATGCAAAATCATTCCCCGTATACGTTGGAGACTAAGTACCCTTCAGAAATAGAAATTGATGGTTTATCAGATGCTTTGAAAGAGACGCTTGAAATATACACTCAAGGTGTTTTAGAAGCAGATCAATCATTGGAATATTTAATAGATTACTTTACAAAGTCTGATGAACCGACTATTCTTGTGTTTTATGGAGATCATTTACCTAATCTAGGATCAGTTTATAATGAGTTGCAATTTGAATTTTCATCAGACTTAGAATACAAAAGATTATTAGGAAATACACCTTTGCTTATATGGGATAATATGGGGAATAAAAACTCAGAAGTTATTAATTCAATTAGCCCGAATTTCTTATTACCAATTGTTTTTAAACGTGCTGGATTAAGTCTACCACTATTTTATTCTTTCTTAGATGATTTCCGGAGCGAAGTAAAGGGACTAACTTCAAATATAGTAGTTGAAGGTGATAATACTTTACTGTATGAACTTCCGAGTGATTTGAAAGAAATTGAAAATGAATACAAATTGTTACAATTCGATCTTTTGTTTGGAAATAAGTATAGTGAAAAAGATTTATTTTATAACTAATGGAATTTGTTGAAATATGTATGTAGGAGGATATGGAATTATGAAAGGTATAATACTTTCAGGGGGGACTGGTTCACGCTTATTTCCACTAACGAAAGTAACGAATAAGCATCTACTGCCAGTGGGAAGATATCCTATGATTTTCCACGCAGTATATAAGCTTAAAAAAGCTGAAATCACTGACATTCTAGTTGTCACTGGTAAGGAACATATGGGGGATGTCGTTAACTTACTTGGTAGTGGTTATGAGATGGGTGTTTCCTTCACATATAAAGTTCAAGATGAAGCAGGAGGAATTGCCCAAGCATTAAGCCTTGCTGAACAATTTGTGGGCCATGACCAGATGGTTGTTATTCTCGGAGACAATGTTTTTGCCGATGATATTTCTCCATTTGTGGACAACTTCAAAAAGCAGAAAACAGGAGCGAAAATCCTTATCCAAGAAGTTCACGATCCTAAGCGTTTTGGGGTTCCTGAATTACGGGGGGATCGTATAATATCAATTGAAGAAAAACCTCAGAACCCTAAGTCCAATTATGCTGTGACAGGTATTTATATGTACGATCATAAAGTCTTTGATATTATTAAGACGTTAAAACCTTCTGCACGCGGAGAATTGGAAGTGACCGATGTGAATAATGCATATATTGAACGTGGAGAACTTACATTCGATGTGTTACAGGGTTGGTGGACGGATGCGGGAACTCATGCCTCATTCGCTCGAGCTAATGAACTTGCCAAAGATCTTGTGTTTGGGGAAGAGTTTGGAGCACTTAAGCTTTAAATAGGGAGGATGTTTATCGATGAAACTCACCCCGCTTAAGCTAGAAGGCGCGGCGCTACTTGAACCGGTGGTGCATGGAGATCACCGGGGGTTTTTTATGGAAAGCTATAATGAGTCCGTAATGCGTCAGCTAGGAGTGAATTTTGCATTCGTTCAAGATAATCAATCTTTGTCCGCTGAGCCAGGGGTACTTCGTGGGTTGCACTATCAGTTGAACCCCAAAGCTCAGACGAAGTTGATCCGGGTGTTGAGTGGGGCGATCTATGATGTCATCTTGGATATTCGTCGAAGCTCACCAACCTATGGCCAATGGGTTGGCGTTATTTTGAGTGAGTACAATAAGCGTCAACTCTTAGTACCCAAAGGCTTTGCGCATGGGTTTTGCACCCTTGTACCCAATACCCAAGTTTTATATAAAGTGGACGAATACTATTCGCCGGAACATGATCGCGGCATATTATGGAATGATCCGGCTTTACAAATTGATTGGCCGGTCAGTGAACCATTGCTTTCGGACAAAGACCGGAGGCATCCGACATTTGCGGAAGCAGAAATGAATTTCGATTAGGAGGATTCCTTCAGATGAAACTTCTCGTTACAGGCGGTGCCGGCTTCATCGGCAGCAACTTTGTTTTATATATGCTGAAGCAGCATCCGAGCTATCAGATTCTTAACGTGGATGCACTTACTTATGCCGGAAACCTGGAAAACTTGAAGTCGGTGGAAGGCAATCCCAATCATACGTTTATTAGAGCGGACATTACAGAAGCTAAGGCCATGGACGCTTTAATCGGCCAAGGCGTTGACGTTATCGTTAACTTTGCGGCAGAGTCGCACGTGGATCGCAGTATCTTGGAACCGGATATTTTTGTGAAAACGAATGTACTGGGGACGCAAGTTTTGCTTGATGCGGCGAAAAAGCACGGGGTCAAAAAGTTCGTTCAAGTCTCTACCGATGAGGTTTATGGAACGTTGGGAGAAACGGGATTATTCACGGAAGAAACGCCGCTTGCTCCGAACAGTCCTTATTCGGCCAGTAAAGCTGGCGGGGATCTGTTAGTTCGCGCTTATCATGAAACCTTCGGGCTTCCCGTAAATATCACGCGTTGTTCCAATAACTACGGCCCTTATCAATTCCCGGAGAAGTTGATTCCGTTAATGATATCCAGAGCCCTTGCGGATGAAGCTTTGCCTGTGTATGGGGATGGTCTCAATATTCGCGACTGGCTTTATGTGGAGGACCATTGCAGCGCGATTGACCTTGTTATTCATCAAGGACGGGATGGCGAAGTCTATAATATTGGCGGAAATAATGAGCGGACCAATTTGCATATTGTACGTACGATTTTGGAGCAGCTCGGCAAGCCGGAATCGTTGATCAAGCATGTGCAGGATCGTCCAGGGCATGATCGTCGTTATGGGATTGATCCTACCAAAATCATGAAGGAGCTTGGCTGGAAACCAAAGCACACGTTTGAAACGGGGATAAAAGAAACCATTCGTTGGTATTTGGATAATAAGGAATGGTGGACCCGAATTCAAACAGGGGTCTACCAAGAGTACTATGCCAAACAGTATGGTAATCGTTTGGGTGATCCATCATGAGAGTGCTTGTAACCGGAGCAAAAGGTCAGCTGGGCCATGATGTTGTGGAGCTTTTTGGGAGTGCAGGGCATCTTGTGCTGGGATGTGATCGGGACTCGTTGGACATCACTGATGAGACGATGTGTCTCGAACGTGTACAACAGTTTAAGCCGGATGCGATTATCCATTGTGCAGCATATACGGCGGTCGATCAGGCGGAAACCGATGTTGATGCCGCATATGCCGTGAATGCTGTAGGAACGCGTAACATGGTGTTAGCGGCAGAGCGAGTGAAGGCGAAGTTCTGCTACATCAGTACGGATTATGTTTTCGATGGAACTGCTGTTTCACCTTATCAGGAATACGATAATACCAATCCCCAGAGTGTATATGGGAAGTCGAAGCGAGCTGGAGAAACATTGGTTCAAAGCCTGTCTTCCGCGTTTTTTATTGTTCGGACATCCTGGGTATTTGGTTTGCATGGACAAAATTTCGTGAAGACGATGCTGAAGCTTGGTCAGGAAAAGCCATTACTTAATGTTGTAAACGATCAAAAGGGTTCGCCTACTTACACGGTAGATCTGGCAACATTTCTGCTGGAATTGATTCAGACCGAGAAATATGGGATCTATCACGCTTCAAATACAGGGGAATGTACATGGTTTGAGTTTGCCAAGGCCATTTTTGAAGAAGCATCTAGCGTGTTTGGGCAAGGTTATTCGGTACGTGTAGAGCCATGTACAACCGAAGATTTTCCGCGACCAGCTCCGCGTCCTCGAAACTCAGTTATGGATCATCTATCCATTCGCACAAATGGCTTTCAGGATATACGGCCATGGAGAGAGGCGCTTAAAGCATTTCTGATTGATCTAAAAGCTAACCAGGAGAGATAAATTCTGGTTAGCTTTTGCTTTTAGCCTCTGAATTACCACGATACATAAAGGGTTTGATATAATACATACAACAAACTATAGCAAAGGAAACCCACCCCATGAATCCAACCGTCAGCATCCAAATCGTTACCTATAACAGCGCCAAGGACATCGAGGAATGCCTGAACGCCGTTCGACAACAAACCTATCCGATCCAGGAAATGATCGTTATCGATAATGCGTCCACAGATGGTACGGTTGAGCGGGTACGAGCCTACGTTGAGCAGACCCATGCGAACAACATCCACTTGGTTGCCAATGCAACAAACACCGGCTTTGCTCCAGCCCACAATCAGGGGATTCGCATGACGCAAAGCGATTATGCGTTGGTGTTGAATCCGGATGTACAGCTTGGAACCGAATATGTTGAGCGGCTTGTGGGAGTCATGGAACAACGTCCGGAGGTGGGAAGTGCCACAGGGTTGCTTATCCTAAAGTCGTTCCCGGATATCGTGGACAGTACCGGTTTGCTGATGAATGGGATATGGCGTGCCTTTGATCGTGGGGCAGGGGAACCGGCGAGTCGATGGAGAGCATCCGGCGAAGTATTTGGCGTATCGGGTGCCGCGGCCATGTACAGACGCGAGATGATCGATGAGCTATCGGTGGATGGCGAGTTTTTTGATGCGGATTTTTTTGCTTACAAAGAGGATGTTGATGTAGCTTGGCGGGCAAATTTGCTTGGCTGGAAAGCCTATTATTGTGCGGAAGCCGTAGCCACTCATGAGAGAGGGTGGAAGAAGGGGAGCCGTCATACGCAGCCTTTGTTCATTCGCCGGTATTCTTACATCAACCGATATAAAATGATTTATAAGAATCTATCGGGAGCACGATGGATGAAGCATTTGCCGAAGTTGCTGGCTTATGAGCTGGCGAGCAATGGATATATGCTATTAAGAGAACCTAAGGTGCTAGGGGCCTGGAAGGACTTTTTTGATAAAATGCCAGAATTGAAAAAGAAACGGCGGGAGATCCAGCGCAGAAGATGAATGGAATAGCTGCAATGTTCACCTTTTCTTCCGCTTTCTCCCTCTTTCACCTCCCTCATGCCATGATGTGCTATAATGTCGATAGATTAATTTATTTGTAGATTCGGAGCGCACATATCATGGATTTAAGTATATTGATCGTCAATTATAATACACGCCAGCTGACGTTGGACTGTCTGCGGTCGGTATACGACTCCGAGACGGTCTATTCGTATGAAGTCATTGTCGTGGACAATGCTTCAAGGGATGGTTCGGTGGAGGCAATTCGAGCTGAGTATCCGGAAGTGGTGCTGATTGCGAACCAGGAAAACACGGGATTTGCCAAAGCGAACAATCAAGGGATGGCGATCGCCAAGGGACGCTATGTTCTTCTCTTGAATTCAGACACCGTGGTGCAGCCCGATACTTTTCAAATTATGGTTTCCTATATGGATGAACACCCAGAGCTCGGGGCATCAGGATGCAAAGTTATCCTGCCGGACGGCTCGCTGGATAAAGCGTGTAGAAGAGGATTTCCTACACCCTCCGCGTCCTTTTACTATGCTTTCGGACTCTCGAAGCTCTTTCCAAACCATCCGCGGTTTAATCAGTATCAGCTCGGTTTTTTGGATCCGAATGAGACGTATCCGGTCGACTGTCTGGTTGGTGCCTTTATGCTGGTGAGACAGGAGACGATTCGTCAGGTTGGCGGTTTGGACGAAACCTTTTTTATGTACGGAGAAGATGTGGATTGGTGCTATCGCATCAAGCAAGCGGGTTGGGGGATACATTATCATCCTGCTACATACATTGTTCACTATAAGGGAGCTAGCAGCCGGCGTAAGCCTTTCAAGATCATCTATGAATTTCACCGCGCGATGTGGGTTTTTCATAGGAAACATTATGTTCGCAACTATTCTTGGGTAACGAATGCAGCTGTGTATTGTGGGATCGCATTAAAGTTCCTCTTATCTCTAGCCAAAAACAAACTACTCCCGGTAGGCATGAAATCTCCATCAGGGGCAAGCCAGCCGGAGTTGGCGGAAGTCAAAGCGGAGGTGAAATCATGATCCGTAAGAACCAACGGTTCTTAACTCAATTGTATATTCTCACGGATTTTGTTTTTATCCAAATTGCCTTCCTGCTTGCTTGGTGGGTGAAGTTCGAAAGCGGTTGGATTCAGTACGAGCGGCCGCTTCCCGTAGAAATTTACGCCTTCTGGAGCGTTGTCTATGGTGCGATTGCGGTGTTTGTGGGGATCTTAATTTCCTTGTACACTCCAAAACGCAAAAAGCGCTTCGCCGATGAAGCCTGGAAGATCCTGCAGGTTCATGTTGCAAGCCTGTTCCTGTTGCTGAGCTTGATGTTCTTCTTCCGGCAAGTGGACATCTCCCGTCACTATTTGGCGTTATACGTGACGTTCAATTTGCTCTTGATTATGTTCTATCGGTATTTTTTGAAAAACGCCCTCAAGCAGCTGCGGAGGAAGGGTTACAACAAACAGTTTGTCCTGATTCTTGGAGCGGGATCGTTGGGCCAACGCTTCCATGATAATTTGCGGCAATATCCTGAACTTGGCTATGAGATCGTTGGATTTTTGGATGATCAGAAGGTTTGGGAGAGAGGCGCGGCAGCTCGCTATAAGCCGATCCTTGGAAAAATTGATGAGTTGGAGCGTGTCCTAGAACAGAAGTTGATTGACGAAGTGGTTCTGGCACTCCCGCTGGAGGCACATCATCGATATGCTCAGATCATAGCCATATGTGAAAAAGCCGGCGTAAGAACGTTAATCATCCCGGACTACTTTGATTATTTGCCGGCCCGGCCTTACTTTGACAATTTTGCGGGCATGCCGATGATTAACGTTCGAGATATTCCGCTGGATTTGGCCGGTAACCGCGTCGCCAAGCGGATATTTGATATCGTCTTCTCGCTGCTGGCGATCATCATCACTTCACCGATCATGTTGATGGTTGCGATTGGGGTCAAGCTGACCTCCAAAGGCCCGATCATCTTTAAGCAGGAGCGGGTAGGGCTGAATCGTCGGACGTTCCAAATGTACAAGTTCCGTTCCATGCGGGTATTGCCCGAAGGAATTGAGGACACGGGCTGGACGACCCAAAACGATCCGCGTCGCACCAAGTTCGGGGCGTTTATTCGGAAGACGAGCCTTGATGAGCTGCCGCAGTTCTTTAATGTATTGGCGGGGCATATGAGCGTGGTGGGACCGCGTCCGGAACGACCTTATTACGTGGATCAGTTTAAAGAGGAAATCCCCAAATACATGGTGAAGCACCATGTGAGGCCGGGGATCACCGGTTGGGCGCAAACCCATGGGCTTCGCGGAGACACGTCGATTGAGGAACGGATTAAGTACGATATTTTCTATATTGAGAACTGGTCAATTTTATTAGATATCAAAATCGTACTGAAAACCGTCGTAAATGGTTTCGTCAACAAAAACGCATACTAACGGGCTATCCCATCACAAAGAAACGGTCTCTTCATTTCGAAGAGGCCGTTTTGCTTTTAGATCCTTCCATCTCCTCACCCCGCCATCCCTCGATCCGCACCAACTTGCACCTTCCGCCAACGATCTCTCATTTTTCGGTAACCGATGCACAAGCTTATGCTGACACAGGCGCACAGGATGAATGAAATCAGAATTTGAGCGTATACGCCAAAGCCGCCGAGATAATTCAATGCCAGCAGGTTCGTATATCGCAAAATAAAGGCATGCACCAGATAGGCGCCAAAGGAATATTTACCGATGAGGCTTAATGCGAGTCCCGCCTTGGTAGGCCGGGTGAGCAGGCGTTGTACCCCATAAAAAAGAAACGGAAGCATCGCAAGCGTGGCCCACAACATCAGCGGCTTCAGCGGCCCTGTAACGTTGGCGCTAGTCAAATAGTCGCCAGCTGCCGCGCCTTGGTTGATGGCGGCTATTTTGGTGCCGATATCGATCAGGAAAAGTACAGTAAGCACCAAGCTGATGCCCCAGAGGGAGCGTACGGCCTTTTTCCAGCGTTCATAATACAAGCCGACCAATCCACCCAGTACAAAATAAAACGTCCAGAATAGAAAATTACGGTCTAGATAGCGATAGAGCGTGTGCAAGATAGGTTGATCCGATTGAAAGACACCCTTCCTCAGTGCTTCCAGCAAAAGCAAGTTGGCAGTCAGAAACGCTAGAGTGACAAACAAATTTACCTTAGCTGGTCGTTTGCCGGACAAGAGCTGCCGGAATACGGGAAACAGCAAATAAAACGGGATAATCATGACCATGAACCACAAGTGATACGAGGCTTTTCCCGTCAGAGCCAGCTCCAGCATATGTAGGAGATCTTTCCAGCTGCTGAAAATAGCATCTCCGCTGCGAAGACTCACCCATATATAGTAGAAGACCGTCCAAAACAGATAGGGGAGGACGACCTGCTGCCCTCTTCTTTTTAAGAAACGTCCATATTGAAAGGATCGGTCGTAATTATAAAACAACACTACGCCGGTGATAAACACAAAGAGCGGGACAGCGAACCGAATCAATCCCAGAAAGGTTGTCCCTAAGCCGACGGATAACGGCGACATGTCGGGTTGAACAAACAAGCCGGCAATGGCGTGCTGCAGCACGACCGCCAGGAAGGCGATCCCGCGAAGCGCTTCAATCTCTTCCAGTTTTGTTTTTCTCTCCATAATATCCTCCACAGGGGTTTGACATAGAACGACCATAAAGAAAATGTGTGCATTCGTCAACCGTATTCCTGAATCTACCGGGAACTCTATCACTTGAGAGATTGTGAGATATGCTATAATGTCCATAAACTAGAAACGTAGATAGGATCACATTCTCATGAAAAACAAACTTCTCAACAACCTCCTGCTGATCTTGGGTATTGTGCTGTTGGTGCTCAGTTGGCTCCCGGAGACACCGAAGACAGGGAAGGGCGACTTTCGAGCCCATCGGATGGTGGCCCACGCCATGGGTGGGATTGAAGGTTTGACGTATACGAACACTTCTGATGCTTTTCTCACAAACTATGATCAAGGGTTCCGCGTGTTTGAAGTCGACCTCCTGCTTAGCAGCGACGGGAAGCTGGTGGGGCGCCATGAGTGGAGCCAGAAGTTTACTCAATCATTGGGAGAACAGGATGAGCTGACGGAGGACCAACAAAGTAAGGTAATGAGCCACGCCGAGTTTAAGGCGGCAAAAATTCAAGGCGTCTACGAGCCCTTGGATTGGGACGATGTGCTGGAATTGATGGAGCAGTACCCGGATGTGTATATCATCACGGATACCAAGCAGTCCAGCCCGGAAGAAATTCAACAGATTTTTACCCAGATCGTTGATCAGGCCAAGGCGAAGGACCCAGAGCTCTTGAAGCGGGTGGTGCCGCAAATCTATAACCGCGAAATGTGGGAACCGGTTCAGGCGATTTATCCGTTTGCTTCGGTGATTTTTACGTTATATCAAACGCATGATACTGACGAGGAAGTAGTGGCTTTTGCGAAGGACAAGCATCTCGCAGCCGTCACCATGTCGGATACGAGGGCGAACGCACAGCTGATCGAGGAGCTCAACCGGATTGGCGTGCCTTCTTACATCCATACGATTAACGACCTGAAGACCATGGCCAAGTTCAAAAGGATGGGGGCTTACGGCTTCTACACCGACTTTTTGACGGAGGCGGATTTGGCGAAAAACACGGGAATGCTGTCCTTAGTAAACGGATTTGCGTGGTAAAAAACGTATCATGAAGGGGATCTCATAGAGGTTGCAGGTCGCCCGGCTCTCATTCTCGCGATTATCCCTTTACATCAGGGAGTGGAGAAGGAGCCTCATCGACTAGAATTCCTCGAAGATCACACCAACGATCCAATGACCCCTCCCTGAACGAAAGGGATAATCCCGCAAAGAGATGCCAGAAAGTGATAAGGGCCATCATAGATCTAAGAGCCGCAAGAACTGCGGCATTTTTTTGTGTTCGCATCTGACGCGAACATTGACAGGGTACCCCCGGTAACATAGACTAGAAACAGAACTGGAAATCTAGTCATGAACAGTAGTCATATATCAGATGGATGAGAGAGCGGGGCGGAGCGAAATGCCCCGTTTTTCGCGGTCCTTCTGCTGAATTTGTCGTTGGAGGAATGGAAATTGAAGCAGATGATAGCTGGCTGGCGGCATGTGTTTAAGCTGGATCCCGACCGTCAGCTGGACGATCGGTCACTGGAAGCGGTGTGTCTGTCGGGGACAGATGCCGTGATGATCGGCGGATCGAGCGGGGTGACCTATGACAATACGGTGGACCTGCTGTCTCGCGTGCGTCGTTTTGAGGTTCCTTGCGTGTTGGAGATTTCCAATCTTGAGGCGGTCGTGCCGGGATTCGATCTTTATATGATTCCGATCGTGTTGAACGCAGGACATCAAGATTGGATCATTGGGCAACATGCCAAGGCAATCGAGCAATACGGACACCTGATCCCTTGGGTAATGCTCGTGCCGGAAGGCTATCTCGTCCTCAATCCAGAGGCGACGGTCGCTGAGGTAACGAAGGCCAAGGCCCCGTTGGAGCCGGTGTCAGCCCGGTCATACGCCCAAGTGGCGGATCGTTTGCTTCAGCTTCCGATTGTCTATTTGGAATATAGCGGGCAGATCGGAGATTTTGAGTTAGTAGCGGACGTAAGGCGGACACTGGATCAAGCACGTCTTTTCTATGGCGGCGGGGTCGTGGATGCGGAAACAGCGTACCGCGCAGCTGCCGTGAGCGATACGGTGGTTGTCGGCAACGCAGTGTACGATAACCTGGAGCGGGCGCTCGAGACGGTGGCGGCGGTGAAGGGCTCCGCTGCAGCTGAGAGCTAGAAGCAAGCGGGGAAGAGGGGACGAGCTGAAAACGCCAGCGTCGCCATCTGCGTGGAGAGGAAGGGGCTCCAGCTTTGTAACGGACACCAGGGACCTTATCGCTCGGAATAACGAGCCCCGGCGCAGCTAACGGACTGAGAAGACCTTATTTGCCCAAATCTGGCCCCTCCAGACTCGGTTGGGGTGAAATAGCGTCGTCTGAGTCCGTTACATCGGGAAATCCGTGGGAAATGAACGAATAACGGCTCTGGAGTCTGTTATCAGTGATCGCAAAGACGAAGACGAAGAAGATGTGTGTCTATAAAAGGAAGGAGCAAGTTTGATGCAACCTGTGAACATACAAGAGGCGGTAAGCCGCCTGAATCCGCAGCAAAGACAAGCCGTCGAGGCGACCGAAGGGCCGCTGCTGATTATGGCCGGCGCGGGCAGCGGCAAGACGCGTGTGCTGACGCACCGCATCGCCTACCTGATCGCAACGCGCAAAGCCCCGCCTTGGGCGATTCTCGCGATTACGTTTACGAACAAAGCGGCCCGTGAAATGCAGGATCGGGTATCTCGGTTGGTAGGCGGTCCGGAGGGACGGGACATTTGGGTGTCGACGTTCCACTCGATGTGCGTGCGCATTTTGCGGCGGGATATTGAGCGGATCGGGTTCACCTCCAACTTCTCCATCTTGGATTCTACGGATCAACTGTCGGTGATTCGTAACTGCATGAAAGAACAGAACATCGACACGAAGAAATTTGAGCCGAAGGCGGTTCAAGCGGCCATCAGCGCAGCGAAGAACGAACTGATCACGCCGCAGCAGTATGAGCAGAAGATCGGCGATTATTTTGAAGGTATTGTAGCGAAGATCTATACCCAATACCAGAGACAGCTGCGCCAAAACAACTCCCTGGACTTCGACGACCTGATTATGAAGACCATCGAACTGTTTAAAGCGGCTCCGGATGTGCTTGATTTTTATCAGAAAAAATTCCAATACATCCACGTCGACGAATACCAGGATACGAACCGTGCGCAGTATATGCTGTGCCGGATGCTGGCAGACAAGCATCACCGCATCTGCGTCGTTGGCGACAGCGACCAGTCGATCTATCGTTGGCGCGGGGCGGATATCAGCAATATCCTGAATTTCGAGAAGGATTATCCTGAGGCCAAGACGATTCTGCTGGAGCAGAACTACCGTTCCACGTCGACGATTCTGAACGCGGCCAACGAAGTCATTGGACATAACACCGGACGCAAGCCGAAGAAGCTGTGGACCGATAAGGGCGACGGTGACAAAATCAAGGTTTACCGCGCGAATTCGGAGCATGATGAGGGGTATTTTGTTACAACGGAAATTCATAATAGCGTCAAAAGCGGGCGTAACTACCGCGATCATGCGATTTTGTACCGGACGAACGCGCAGTCCCGGGTGATCGAGGAAATTCTGATCAAATCGGATATCCCGTATCAGATCGTGGGCGGCATTAAGTTCTATGATCGCAAAGAGATTAAGGACTTGCTTGCCTACCTGCGTGTGCTGTCTAACCCGGATGATGACATCAGCTTGACGCGGATCATCAATGTACCTAAACGGGGCATTGGCGACACAACCGTAGCGAAGCTGGCAGATGCTGCAGCGCAGCGAGGAACTTCGATCTACCGCGTGCTGGAAGTGGTGGACGATCTGGGCATTGCCGGGCGGACGCGGAATGCGTTGGTTGAGTTTTTTGACATGATTCATGGGTTGCACCAGATGGTTCCTTACCTGTCGGTTACGGAGCTGACGGAGAAGCTGCTGGAAGTCACCCAATACCGGCTGGAGCTGCAAAATGAAAATACGCTCGAAGCCCGCTCACGGCTGGAGAATATCGACGAGTTCCTGTCCGTGACGATGGAATTCGAGAACAATAATGAAGACAAGTCCCTGGTTTCCTTCCTGACCGATCTGGCGCTGATCGCCGATATCGACAGCATGAACGATAACAGTGACGCGGAGAAACCTAACGACGACGCGGTGGTGCTGATGACGATGCACAGTGCGAAGGGCTTGGAGTTCCCGGTCGTGTTCATCATCGGCATGGAGGAAGGCGTCTTCCCGCATAGCCGGGCGTTCCTCGACGACGAGGAACTGGAGGAAGAGCGGCGTCTGGCGTACGTGGGCATCACCCGTGCCGAGGAGAAGCTGTTCCTCTCGTGCGCGCAGATGCGCACGCTGTTCGGCCGCACGACGGCGAATCCGCCGTCCCGGTTCCTCGATGAAATCCCCGAGGAACTGAAGGAGGACGGCGGTCGCGTGCCGCGCGACCGCTACGGCCGAGGCGCCGGCGTGGGCGGCGCCTACAGCGGCCGCGGCTTCAGCAGCGCCGGCGGCGGCAACTTCGGCCGCCCGGCCACGGACGCGGCCGGCGGCTCGTGGGGCCGGTCCACGGCTGCGCCTAGCGGACCGGCCGGGCGCGGCACCGCCGCTCCGATGCGGAGCGGCGTGACCGTGACCGGCGGCGGCGCGTCCAGGGGCGCCGCCAAGACCGCCCCCGGCGATTTCAGCGCCGGGGACAAGGTCGCCCACGCCAAGTGGGGCGTGGGCACGGTCGTTGCCATCAAAGGCACCGGCAACGACACGGAGCTGCAGATCGCTTTCCCCGCACCAGTGGGGGTCAAGCGGCTGCTGGCCGGATTCGCTCCGATCACGAAGGTGACCGACGGCGAGTGACCGATGGCAAATTACCGTGTATAGATTTGCCTCAGTCCGGGGAAGGCTGGCGCCATTCGCAGAAAATAAGGGTAAAGAATGGCCTTATCATTATCGAGCCTGGCCTTCCCCAAGAAATAGGGCCATTTTAGGTTCTTATTTTGCCCTGATGGCCCACATTTGCTGAAATTGGCTGGAGATAGCGCCATATTTTTCCCTTATTTCCCGCGGACTAGCGCCTTTCCGGTAAATAGCGGTAAAAATTACCCTTATGCCCGCCCAGGTGATCATGTCATCGCCTCAATCCATTGATTCACTTACGGAGCGAACCCAACCGGGTTCCTCCGTGTTGATACATAAACATACCTGACTGAAGGAGGGTTGTCCCTGCATGGATGCGATGCAAAGGATGGAGCAGCTCGTTGAGCAGCTGAACCGCTACAACTATCATTACTACACCTTGGACGAGCCGATCATCAGCGACAAGGAATACGACCAGTTGTATGATGAACTGACCGCGCTGGAGGCGGAGACGGGGATCACCCTGCCCGATTCGCCGACGGGGCGCGTGGGCGGCGAGCTGCTGGAGGGCTTCAAGCCACACCGCCATCTGGCTCCGCTGTGGAGCTTGGACAAAGCGCAAAACGAAGAGCAGCTGCTGAACTGGAACAACCGGGTTCTCAAGCTGATCGCTGACTACAACAGCAAAAACCCAACCACGCCATTGCCGAACCCGACTTACGTGGTCGAGCTGAAATTTGACGGGTTGACGATCAATCTCACCTATACGGATGGACAGCTCGTTCAGGCTGCCACCCGGGGGAACGGCGTCGTTGGTGAGGGGATCTTACCCCAGGTCAAAACGATCAAATCCGTGCCGCTGACCATTCCTTACCGGGATGGCACCATCGAGGTGCAAGGCGAAGGCATCATGAATTTGTCGGTGCTGGCCAAATATAACGAGACGGCGGCTGAGCCGCTGAAGAACGCCCGGAATGCCGCTGCCGGCGCTTTGCGCAACTTAAACCCGCGGACAACGGCGGAGCGCAAGCTCAACGCTTTTTTCTACAATGTGGGGTATTCGGACAACCTGAAATTTCAGGATCATCGGGAAATGATGGCCTTCCTCAAGGACAACCGTTTCAAGGTGAACCCTTATGTCACCTACCATGCCAGCTTTGACAAGGTGATCGGAGCGCTTCATGAAATCGTGGAAAAGCGTCCGACCCTCGATTACCTCATCGACGGGGCCGTCATCAAAATCACCGATATGCGCACACGCGAAGTGCTGGGATATACGGACAAGTTCCCGCGCTGGGCGGTGGCTTTCAAATTTGAAGCGGAAGAGACGACAACGATATTGGAGTCCGTCTCTTGGAACGTCGGGCGAACCGGGAAAATCACGCCGCTGGCCAAAGTCGAACCGGTGGAGCTGGCCGGCGTCACCGTCCAAAACTGTACGCTCAACAACATCGGCGATATCGAACGCAAAAACTTGAAGTACGCTTTGGGCACCCGCGTATTCATCCGTCGGTCCAACGATGTCATTCCGGAAATTCTCGGCAAAGTGCCTGACGAACCGGAAGGCGGAGAGATCATCTATCCTGAGGTTTGTCCGGCCTGCGGCACGCCGCTGGAGCAGCGGGGCGCGCATTTGTTCTGCAATAATCGCTTGGGCTGCAAACCGCAAATTGTGGCGCGGATTACGCATTTTGCCTCCCGGGACGCCATGGATATTGAGACGTTCAGTGAGAAAACCGCCGAGCAGCTGCACGATGAGCTGAACCTTCGGGAGCCGGCTGATCTGTATACGTTGACGTTTGATGACCTAATCAAGCTGGAGCGCTTTGGCGAAAAGAAAGCCAACAAACTCCTCCAGGCGATCGAGGTGAGCAAAGGGCGCGATCTGGCTTCCTTCTTGTTCGCGTTGGGCATTCCGAACACCGGTAAATCGACGACCAAGGTGCTGGCCGATCATTTCGGCAGCCTGGAAGCGGTAATGTCCGCCACTACGGAAGAGCTGACGGCTCTGCCGGACATCGGCGGGATTGTGGCCGACAGCATTGTGAACTTCTTTTCCGATCCGTTCTATCAGGCGGGCATCCGCAAAATGCTGGACCTTGGCGTTTCGCCGAAGGCTCCGGTTAAGTCGGCCGCACCGGTGACGGGCTCCTTCTTCTCCGGCAAAACGGTCGTGCTGACGGGCACGCTGCATCAGATGAGCCGGGACGAAGCAACCGAACGGCTTGAGGCGCTGGGCGCCAAGGTGACCGGCAGTGTATCGAAGAAGACCGATCTGGTCATCGCCGGCGAGAAGGCCGGCAGCAAGCTGGCGAAAGCCCAGGAGCTCGGTATCCCGGTCATTGAGGATGAGGATGAATTCATCCGATTGCTGAACGGCAATAGCTGAGGAGGACTGCTTAAGAGGCCGCCAACCGAAGAAAATCCCCGAGATCTTAACGCTTCAGCGTTATCTTCTCGGGGATATTTTTTTACCTGTCAGCCTATTGAATGAACGGCACATGAGTCACCGTTGGTGGAATTCGAGGCTCGTCTGAAGCAGCAGAGAGCGGCTTGCTTCCTTCCGGACTGAGCGTCTCTGTTTTGAATTGCTCAATCATTTGCGACAGGCCTTTCGTGGATTGGTTCATCTGCATGGCATGACGGCTGATCTGCTGGATGAGCTTATAGATCTTCTCGGTAGCAGTGTGCACATCTGTGAGTTGGGAGGCGATTTCCTCCAAGTGCGAGGTTTGCTCCTCCCGTTCATGTTGAACGACCTCAGCCGTTTCTGAGAGGTGTTCAAAGGTATGCATCTGGTGCATCGTATCCGATTCAATCTCCCGAATGAACTTCAGCAGATTCGCCGACTTGTCATTCATCGTTTCCAGCGAGCCGAACATCGTCGTAAATTTACGATCAGCCTCTTGAATACCGGTAATGGCTTGCTCCAAGTAACCCAGATTGCCTTCGATGGAACCGCGGATCTGTCCTAACGATTGATTCGTCTGGTCCGCCAGCTTCTTAATCTCCGCTGCCACAACCGCGAAACCTTCGCTGCCCCGATCTGACCGAGCAGCTTCAATCGAGGCATTTAACGCCAGCAGGTTAATCTGATCCGAGATCGTCGCCAGAAACTGCACCATTCCCCCAAGCTCTGCGGAGAAGCTGGACATGTGACTCATCTGAGTCTGGAGTTGCTTCATCGTATCGGCCATCTCCACCTGATCTGTAGCGATCACCCGCTCAATCCAGCGAATCGTTTCCTCTGTGGTGGCGCTCATCTCCTGAATACGTGAAGCGTTCTTCTGAAAAATCTCCAAACTATTTCCGATCGTCGCAAAAAACTGCTCATCCCGGACAACTTGTTCAACCAGGCTGTTCTGGATCGACTGCAGGCTATAGTTCATCTGCTCGACATTTCGATGGTGCACGCCAAGCTCCTGCTCAATCGTTTGGGATGAAGCTGCAACCTGTCCGGCGGATCGCTGCACGGCATTCGTTTGAACCTTGGACATCCCAACCAGGTCCCGGAGGGAGTAGAGCATTTCATTAAAAGCCCGGTGAAGCTCTACATGATCGTCGCTCTCCGATTCGGGCAGTTGATGCGTAAGATCATGCGTAGCCGAAATTTGGTGCATCGCAGCTACAGAATCCATCAATGCAATCTTGGCACCATGCTCTGCATAATTAAGACCGCTGAGTTCGTCTTCACTTTTAACACGTATTCCCATCGTTTTCTTTAATGCCCAAAAGACGAGAAAACCGAGTCCAAACGACCAGATAAAAGCGGAACCTACTCCAAGCAGTTGAACCCCAAGCTGTTCCAACCGGGATCCGGTTTGTAGAAGATCTACGGGCGCGAACAAGGCTACAGCGATCGTCCCCCAGACACCGCCAACGCCGTGTACGGGAATGGCGCCTACAGCATCGTCCAGCTTCAGCTTTCGCTCCATGACGTATTGAGTTCCAAATACGAGCAGGCCGCTGATGAAGCCCACCAGGACCGAACTGTTGATGCCCATGACATTACAGCCTGCCGTAATCCCGACCAATCCGGCCAGAATCCCGTTCAGCACAATTTCAACCTTCGCTTGTTTATGTATGAGATAAGAGAGCACGATGGTAGCTAGACCGCCGGCTGAAGCGGAGATCATCGTATTTAAGGCGATCTTGGCAATCGAGCTGTCACCGATGGTCGTTGAGCCGGCATTGAATCCAAACCAGCCCATCCATAGTAAAAAGACACCTAATGTGGCAAGAGGCAGGCTTGAACCGGTAATCTCATTCATCGAACCGTCCTTGTTGTAACGTCCCAAGCGGGGGCCGATCAGGATGACGCCAGCGAGGGAAACCCAGGCTCCGATCGAATGCACCACGGTGGATCCGGCGAAATCCATAAATCCTTTCGCTCCCAGCCAACCGGATTGATCAGGGATGAAGAGGTTGCCCCAGGCCCAATGCCCAAATACGGGGTAGATGACAATCGAGATAAAGACAGAGACGATTAAATAGGGAAGGAATAACATCCGTTCAGCTACAGCACCGGAGACGATGGTAGCTGCAGTCCCGGCAAACACGATCTGGAACATCATAAACGCCAGGAGCCAAGGATCGGAGAAATCGAGACCGGATTGCAGGAAGAAGCCGGAGGAGCCGAACCATCCATGATAGGAAGCGCCAAACATGAGCGGGAACCCGATCCAGAGGAACATGAGGCTGACGACACTAATGTCAGCAAGATTTTTCATCACGACGTTTATCGAATTTTTCGTTCGGACCAATCCTGCTTCAAGACAAGCAAAACCAGCCTGCATACCAAACACCAGAATGGCAGCAACGAGGGTCCAGACGAAATTTGATTGGTTTGAAACTCCACATCATAACCTCATTTCTTTTGATTAAACTTTTAGTATTTAAATTATGATAGATTTTCTGACATAAAGTAATATAAACCCCTTGAAAATTTTCTGCAACTAGAAAAATGTTAAATACCACGTCATGTAAGCTAACACAAAACTTGAATATTCCCCTATTGTCGTGCGGAAGGGCACTACATTTTTGCGGCTCCCCATCACAAAAAGTGACGAGAATCATGGCAAACCAGCGGCGTTTTCTTCATCATAGGGCGGTGGACCGGAGGGTTCATGATTAAAATCATCATAAAAAGGATGGAGAACACATGAATCACGATGCGTTACAGTGGAAGCCTTCGCGCTTTAATGCGCACAGCGAAACCGATGACGGCGGACTGATGCTGTATAACAGCTATACCGGAGCAATTGCCGCTTGTTCGCCAGCCGAACGGAATCAAGTTCTGGAGTGGCTGACCCCGGCCGCACCCGTTCCTGAACCAGCGCCTCCATTGTACGAATCGTTGATTGAACAGGGGTTCCTTGTCCCTGGCGATACGGACGAAATGCGGCGCGCCTTGTTTCTGCATCACTCCATGCATGCACAGGATGCGATGCATCTGGTTTTACTGGTGACAGAGGCGTGCAACTTCCGCTGCACCTATTGTTATGAATCGTTTCCTCGGGCAACGATGCGTGAAGAGGTGATCCGGGGGCTGGAGGCCTACATGGCTGAGCGTGCCCGCACATTGAGGCAACTGACGATCAGCTGGCATGGCGGAGAACCGCTGCTCGTCCCGCATGTCATTGAACGATTATCCCGTTCGTTCATGGCCGCCTGTGAGGCGAGCGGGGCGAGATACGGCGCGGAAATGTCGACCAACGGATATTATTTGACGCGTGATCGATTTGAGCAGATGCTGGATCTGCATGTCGAGCGGTTTATGGTGACCTTGGATGGTGAAGGGGAGACGCACAATGCCCGCCGCGGCCTGAACGGAGGCGGGGATACCTATCAAACCATCGTCAACAATTTAATGTCATTAAAAAAGGTAGACCGTCCGTTTGAAATCAATTTGCGTGTGAACTTCGATAACAGCAATTTAGAGGAGGTTTCCCGGTTCATTCCGGTGCTGCGCGATTTATTTGGGGATGACCCGCGATTTCAAGTCTATTTCCGTCCCGTGGGTTGCATGGGCGGGGAGAACGACCTCAATTTGCCCGTATGCGACGAGCGGACGAAAGATCGCAGCATTTGGGCTTTCAACGAGCAAGCGATCGCTGAAGGGCTTACGGTTAGTTCGTTTATCTCGGACATTTTGCTGCCGACGGGAGCGGTTTGTTATGCGGCGAAGCCCAACTCCTTAATCGTTGGATCGGACGGCATGTTGTATAAATGCTCGGTGGCTCTGAATCAGGACAATAACCGCCTGGGCCGGATTTACGAGGATGGTACGCTGGATCTCGATTATGACAAGCTGGCGCTATGGACGACATCCGGCGAGGAGACGGATGAGAAATGCCAGGCTTGCTTCTTCCGCCCGGCTTGCCAAGGGAACCATTGTCCGCTGTACCGGATGCGGACGGGGAACCGCCCTTGCTCTTATGAGAAGCGTCAGATCAAGAAGACCTTGCGCACAATCTGGCTGCAGGCGCAGCGGGAAGCGATGGCTTCTGCTTCTGAAGCCTAGTTTTATTCGAGTGTTTAGTTCCTGTACACCCTAGCAAGGAGGTGATAGGCATGAAGGTCATCCGTTCCGCGGCTCAGCCCGCACACGTTAAAACCGGACGACTCTCCAAATCCGTTCCGGGGAACCTGAGCTAATCATATCTTGCTCATCAATAGACCGATTCTCTAAGCAAAAACTGCTAAGAGAATCGGTTTTTTTTACCAGAATATGAAACTATCGATACTTGCATACGTTATTATGGTAGAGTCATCATTAAAAAACATTCATTTGGAGGTCGTAATGAAGAGGGAGAAGTTCATGAAGGGACTGCTGATTGTATTGGCCTGCATGCTGTTCGCAGGTTGTACCAGCCGCCCTGCACAGGAGAAGGAGCAGACGTCCAGCTTTAAAATCATGTATTGGGATGAGCAGTACTTTTTTCAGCAGTACGGTGATTTGTTTGCAATTAAACATCCAAACGTGAATATCGAAGTGGTCAACACGAACAGCATCTACAACAGTTCAAATGGCGAGCCGATCGATTATGAGAAAGCTTTCTCGGATTTCGTCGATAAGGAACAACCGGATGTCATCCTCTTGGATTCCAGCAACTACGAGAAGTTCGTGAACGACGGGAAGCTCATGGAATTAGATACGTTCATCGCGCGGGATAAATATGATACGGAGAGCATCTATCCGGCGCTCATCGAAATGCTGAAGGAGCAGGGCGGCGGCAAATTATACGGATTGGCCCCGACCTTTAGCGGCAACGCGATTTTTTATAATGCCGATTTGTTTGCGAAATATGGCGTCGAACTTCCGCATGACGGGATGACCTGGCAGGAAATTCTCGACTTGGCGCGTCGCTTCCCAACCGAAGGGGATAAGGATACTCGCGTCTATGGGTTTGGAGTGCAGTACGGCATGTCCATGGAGAATTTAGCTTCGTACATCGCCTCCGCTCAGGGATTGCAGTTCTTGAATCCGGACACGATGAAGATCACGATCAATACGGATTCCTGGAAACAAACTTATAAGCTGGCGATGGATGCAATCGACTCCAAAGCGATTTATATTCCCGACGAAAATGGCTTCCAAGGCGGGACGATGGAAGAGTACTATAAGAGCCGGCCTTTCTTGATGGGGAGGGTGGCCATGTCTGTGGAAAGCACCTACATGTTGCAAGACCTGAAGCAAGCTCAAGAGGTGATCACAGATTACAAGCCTTTCCAGCTGGGAGTTGCTGCTGGTCCGGTGGATCCTGCCGATCCTCAAACGACACGGTCCGTGTACTTTAACGATATCTTCGCGATCCGGGCAAATTCGCCAAATGCGGATGCAGCATGGGAGTTTATCAAGTTTATCAATGGTGAAGAATTCGCTAAAGTTAAATCGCGATCGCTCAACAACGGATTGCTGTCCCGGATGGGGATTTCTACTGAATTTAACGGGGTCAACCTGGAATCCTTCTATAAACTGAAACCGAAGTTTGATTCGAGTTCTAGCCGCGACTACGCGAAAATACCAGACGATTTCTATATGCAATACCAGCCGATTCTGGAGCGAGAGATGAAGCTAGCTCAGGAGAAGAAGAAATCGATTGATGAAGCTTTGCAAACAGTGCAGGATGAGGCTCAAGCGTTGTTGGACAAGGCGTTGAAGGATGAAGCGGCCAAGAAGGGCTCTGAAGGCAACGCGGAATCCGGTGCGTCCGGTGTAACTACGGATGCAGTGGAGACGTTCGAGGACTCGGGGCAATAATTGATGGGTGACCCAATCCATCTTTGAGGGGGGTTCCTTGCGGAAGCAGGGAGCAACCCTCTTTTTTGTGTAACCCGAACTTTCAAAAGATTGCCATCATTCCGGTCGATTCCTTAGGGGTTTGCGCCAGCGTTATATCGTATAATTTTCAAAAAAGAAACCGGTTGAGGAGAACGACATGCCAAATAAGCCAACTATGCTAAATATGCCAAAAACGAAATGGATTATAAATTTTTTGGTTTTCATCAGCTTTATGGATTTGTTTATCCAGCTTCCGGTTATGGGGCCGCTGGCGCTGAGCCTTGGAGCGAGTTCGTTTCAAATCGGGCTTGCCGTGGGCATGTACTCCCTGACCAATATGATCGGGAATATGCTGGCAGGGTTCTGGATCGACCGATACGGAGGCAAAAAAGTGCTGCTCGCGGGTTTGGTTACGACAGCCGGAATTCTGTTGCTGTACACCACGGTTCGACAGCCTTCTGCGCTTTTGACGGTTCGCATGCTGCATGGTCTTGCCGGCGGGCTGCTGGTGCCTAGCGCATTCACTTTAGTTTCTTATGTCTCTTCTGACCGAGATCAAGGTCGTTCCATGGCTCATTCTGGAGCGGCTGTTGGGATTGCCGCCATTCTTGGGCCGGCCTTTGCAGGAATGATGAAGGCTAGTGTTGGAGTGAATCGTTTATTTATGGCTACATCGGTAATATTGCTGCTGGGAGGGGTTCTTGTTCTGATGGTTAGGCTTCATGCTGGAGGAACCGAAGCGCGCGATAAGGATGCATCGAACGACAATGTTTGGAACGCATTTGGAGCATCCTTGCGCAATGAATCGGTTGCAACCGCTTATTACGGCGCATTTGCATTGATGTTTGCCATGGGAGCGTTGACGTTTAGCCTTCCTTTAAAAGCCGAGGCGCTTGGTCTGCCTGATCAGGCCGCCGGTATGATGCTTAGTGTATTTGGGTTTGTGGCCATCAGCTTCTTTGTGTTGCCGAGTAATCGGTGGTTCGATACAGTTTCTCCACTCCGATTAAGTGCGGCGGGCGGAGCGACGGTTCTCGTATCGTTGTGTGTACTGTCGATGACAGATCATCAACTTGGTATGTTTGCCATCATGGGGTTTTACGGATTAGGATTTGCTCTGCTGTTCCCAACTCTCAATTCACTGCTCGTCAACAACGTCGATCCTGTACATAAGGGCAAAGCATTTGGAATGTTCTATGCTTTCTTCTCCATAGGAGTTGTAGGAGGATCTTCAGGTCTCAGTGCATTTACGGGGGATTATGATCTTGCGCTTCGCTTGGCTGCAGGCTTCTTACTGGTGTCTTGCAGCATCCTGGGAGTTTGGGGGAATCGGCGACGGAGGAAGCAAAGATCTACTACCTATTAGGGTTACATTTCTTGCGTTACATTTATTCCTACATAACAACCTTTATTAGAGGCGAGTTCTCGTTGTAACGAAAATAGAATAAACCTCTCAACAATATTTCGGTCCTTTTTCCAAAACTTGAAACTATCTCCTTTTCCTAAACGTCTGTTTCGCATAGATAATTAAAACGTATATTTTGGAGGTAGTGATGAGGAGAAACTGGTTACATAAAGGGCTGCTAGTATTATTGGGTTGCGCACTTATGGCGGGCTGTACAAGCGGAACTGCGCAGGAGCAGGGACAAAAGTCTAGGTTCAAAATCATGTTTTCTGATGAAAGCTATTTTTATCAGGAGTATGGGGATTTGTATACCATTTCGCATCCTGATGTCGAAATCGAAGTGGTTAGTATGAATAGTCTTATCAATTATTCCGATACTAAAAGTTTTGATCACGCGAAGGCTTTCTCTGATTTCGTTGACAAGGAAATGCCTGATATTGTGCTTCTAAGTTCATCGAATGGGGATTACCAAAAGTTCGTCGAAGATGGAAAATTGATGGAGTTGGACAGTCTAATCCAACAGGATAAATATGATCTTGATACGTTCTATTCTGGTATGGTCGATGTTCTCAAGGAGGAAGGGGACGGCAAGTTATACGGTTTATCTCCGACTTTTTCGCCAAGTGCTGTTCTCTACAATGCGGATTTGTTTGCGAAATATGGGATTGAGGTGCCGCACGATGGAATGACCTGGAAGGAGATTCTTGATCTAGCACGTCGGTTTCCAACAGAAGGTGATAAAGATACACGTGTCTACGGTTTTGGAATGTTATACGGCGATTCATTGGAAAGCTTAGCCTCTGAGATCGCTGGGTATCAAGGGCTGCAGATGTTGTCTCCAAGCACGATGAAATTGACGTTAAATTCTGATTCATGGGTGCAAGCTTATAAGCTGGCAAAGGATGCATTGGATTCCAACGCTATCTACAAGCCAGATTCCGAAGGGGACAGTTCTGGGACAGTGCGAGAGTATTATCAGAACCAGCTCTTTGTGAATGGGCGTGTAGCGATGACTGTTGAGAACTTCAGTACGCTTCGTAATCTGAAGCAAGCGCAGGACTCGCTCGAAGACTATAAACCGTTTCAGATCGGTGTTGCGGCAGGACCGGTGGATCCTGCTGATCCCGAGTCATCGCGGGGGATCTTCTTCAATGACATCTTCGCTATCCGGGCCAATTCCCCAAATGCAGATGCAGCTTGGGATTTCATTAAGTATGTTAATGGAGAGGAATGCGCAAAAGTTAAGTCAAAATCGATAAGTCAAAGTTTGCTGAGCCGTATGGGGTATTCCGAGGAGTATAAAGGAATCGATTTGGAGCCGTTCTACAAACTTAAGCCGAAGCTTGATCGGGAAACTCGTCGAGTCTGGGATATGATCCCTAAAAGTTTTTATCCCAAATACCAACCGATTCTTAACCGGGAGCTGCAGCTTGTCCAAGCGAATAAGAAGTCGATCGAGGAAGCTTTGCAAACGGTCCAGAAGGAAAGTCAGGTTGTTCTCGATATGTTATTGAAGGAAGAGGCCGAGAAAAGTGGAACGAGTGATTCCGCAAAAACTGAAACGAGCGCCGCAGGAACGACCAAATCCTTTGGGGAGGCGCCCAGTGATTCGAGCATTTAAAGCAATTCGTCAGTTAAATTCACAGATTTCTGCAGAGGGGAGACCTTGCAAAAAGAGGTTTCTCTTCTATTATTGATTGTACGAATGATATAGGATTGTTGATGAGAATTGCCTGATAACAGATGGGATAAAATTCATATTGCAAAAAGGTTGCCAACGTGATAAATTATTACTTGTCGCTTCGAACGACATGCTGTAGAAAATCATTATGAGCTGTCGAAAAAAGAAGTTGACATGATTCGATCAAATGAGTATAATAAATAACTGTTCGACAAAAACTGATTCTTGTGATTGGTGATTGGCGACAGTAAGCAAGTTCTTTGAAAACTGAACAAATGGAACACGTCAATTTTTAATTAGACGATATAAATCGTCAGTTTTGAAATGAGCAAGTCAAACACTTTCGATGAAAGACCTCGAGGCCCTCGGGTTCGAGATTCCTTTCATCTTTAATGGAGAGTTTGATCCTGGCTCAGGACGAACGCTGGCGGCGTGCCTAATACATGCT
>NZ_JAWDJI010000251.1:0-6188 GCF_032465655.1 Paenibacillus sp. 3LSP
AGCACATGTTGAATCAATAAATGATCAGCTCTCAGTTATTGCTGAACTTCAAGCTGGTGCTGAAGAAGACAGGAATAAAATAGATTCTCTCCAAAAAGAAAAAGCACAATTACTTGATAAAATAGACCAGATTTCGAAGGCATTGGTGGACGCAAATAATTACATTGAAAAGCTTAAAGAACAATTGATAATCGAATTAGAAGAGGGACAAAAACGTATGGATGAGGAACAGAGTTCTGTAGTGTTTTCCAAGTGTCCATCTGATATGAATGAGTTCAAGGATTATTTAGGATATAACCTTTCCAATATTGGAGTGAATTACAAAGCAGAATATTTCACACTTCTGATAATGCATTTAAGTAAAACTCTATTTTATGGAGTACCTACTATAGTAAATCGCGCTACTGGGATGAATATTATTAAATGTGTGTCGAATACACTTATAGGAAAACCAACTGTAAGTACATTGAGTTATAGGAATGATATTACAGGTGATAAAATAGACCGGTTTTTACAAACAGCAGATCGTGTTGCTTGTTTAGACAACTTTATTGGCAACTATAATGAGACCGAGTTAATTCCAATACTGGATAAGCACAGAGATAAAATTATATTTCTAACTGTTGCATATGATCGAACACTCTATTATTTGTCAAAGGAATTTATGCGTTACTTTAATTATTTAAATTTGAATCGTATAGGAGTTCTCTCCGTAGTTACTGAGTTAACAGAAGACCCCTCAATAATACAGGAGCATAGATACACAGCACAATTTGAACGGGAAAACAATAGATATAGGAACATATTCAGGGGAATAGTTAAAGAATTGGGCTACCCTCATAGCTTAATTGAGCATTTTAGTCAATCAATAGATAATGAAAGTGATTTATGCTGTGTACTTGCGTTTAATGTTTTACCTTATTGTGTAGATGTGTTACATATTAATCCGTATAACACATCTGATCGCTTATTAAAATATGCGGGACCAGATGGCCGATGCACGCAAAAACAGCTGCTTTTGGGGTGGTTCTCACAATGAATGAACTAATTTGCGCTATGTCAAAGGATATGGGCATTAGTCGGTATAAGGGGGAGTCAATTGATTCGTTCATTTACCGAGTTTGTTATTCAGCAATGGGGCTCTGGTGCCTGTGGATAGCACAAAGCTCTTCGAATAATATGGTTGGGGCAACCAAGAAACACCAAACAGTAGTTATAAATGAGTTAATGAAACGTTACATTGAACTTTTCCCTAGCATAGCTAGCAAGTTTAGCAATGACAAAAAAACAAATATAAGTTTCTCTGTTCATATACGTAGCGTGTATGAGGAGACAGGTTATCTTTTTTTGAATGCTAATAATAGAAATGAGTTATCTAATTTTGGAAGAACTATCTGTATTGGTAATACATCCTTGTTTTTCGGTATTCCTACTAATAATTTTATTTTAAATGGACTTGGTGTGTTTACTTCACCAACAAGATATACAGTTACAATTTCCGAATTTTTATTAAGGGATTCTCTCTCTTATGAGGAATATTTATTGTCAATGTATGAAACTACAGACTTTTATGAGAAGGATGATTTGAATGATGACTTGCAGTTTTTTAATCCATTATCAGACGCTAATCCATCACAATCGTGGTCAGCCCAAATATTTACAGACTTTACTGTGGCTCGAAAATCTGAACAGGGTCCGTACTACAGAGTTATTCGAGGAGATGACAAATCACTTTTATTTGCAGATGAAACTATTGAGCGTCACGGTCACAGTTTAACAGCCTATGAATATAGACGCTTATATTTTGCATTAAAAGCTCATTACGATAACCCTTTAGTAGCCAAAATAGTAAAAATAGATGATGAATACTCAATACTTAGGCTAACGGGTTATCTACCAAACCGAGAATACTACTTTCTACTACTTATATCTTGGCCAATCAATAATGCTTTTAATAAAGTGCATTTTTTAATAAAAAACGACTTTATTGCAGAGATTACAAGTACTCTCAATAATATTGGTATTGAGGTAAGAGGGGAAGATGTGAAATGAGAAATGCAAATGGTGTACAACATTACTATCGGACTATCCGAGAAAAATTGACAAATTATATAAAATCAGACTATTTAGCTAATAGTGAAACCCTGCTCCTTTATGTTGATGATCTTCTGGGTGAACTTTGCTCTAAACATACAAATATTGCCCGTGAGCCTTATATCGAAACCTCCGCCTCATATAAAAAAGTTCCAGATGCTATAAAAAATTCTCCTCACATCAAACAAAGTATTAAGGAATCCCTACTGAAACTTATTGAAGCCAACCTTGGTATATTCGCTGATCCGTTTGAACACCAAATTAAGGCTCTTGAGTATTATTTGGCAGGGAGTGATGTGTTTGTTTCAACAGGAACTGGTTCGGGTAAGACAGAAAGTTTTCTTTGGCCAATAATAGCTAAATGTTTCGATGAAGCCAAGAATCATTCAGGGCTGTTTAAGATGGAGGCTGTTCGCACTCTCATTATTTACCCTATGAACGCGCTTGTTTCTGACCAACTTGCCCGATTTAGAAAAATAATTGGAAGCGATGAATTCCGAGATATATTCATTAAGGATACTCAAGCCAGCCGTATTCCACATTTTGGGATGTATACGGGTAGGACTCCATATTCTGGTGATGCAAAACTGGCAAGTAGCCGTGAACTAGCGAATGCCTTCCGTAAAAACTATTTAATAGATGATACAGCCGATGCCGAAACTCAGCGGCGACAACTAAATAATATAGAAGGACTAAAAAGAATCCATAAATTCCCTGCAAGATTTGGTGACAAAGGGCTAAAAGATTTTATTGAAAATTTGGAAAAGAATATTCACAAACCGTCACCATTTGATGCTGAACTCATAACGCGATTTGAGATGCAGAACTGTCCTCCGGATGTTCTAATTACCAACTACTCCATGTTGGAGTACATGCTTATGCGTCAGCGTGAAGCGACGATTTGGGAAAAAACTAAGCAGTGGCTAGAAGCATCCGATGATAATAAACTCCTAATTGTTTTGGATGAAGCACATATGTATCGTGGTTCTTCAGGTGGAGAAATTGCACTACTGTTGGAGAGATTATTCTACCGTTTGGGAATTTCGGTTGATAGAGTACAATTTATTTTAACAACTGCGAGTATGCCTCAAAATGAGCAAAAAGCAATAAATGAGTTTTATTCAGCGCTAACTGGTAAAAATATAGATTACTGCAAATTCTTGTTTGGTAATAAAGAAACTATCCCAGATAAATTTGAAGTACAAACAGATATTGACGCATTAGCTTCAATTAGTGCTGATGAAGTACAAGATGACAACATTATTGTCCGAATTAAAGATTTCGCAAAAAAAGTGTTTAACTATGATTTAGCAGATAATATTACTCAGAGTCAGGCTCAAGAATGGCTTTACGATAATCTACCCAAATATCAAGCATTTATGTTGCTTCATAAAATGTGTCGTGACGGTGCAAAATCCTATAGTGAGATCAAGAACGAACTCTTCGGAGACAGTAATAATGCTGAGAAAGCACTTGATGCTTTACTAGCCATAGTGCCTCTAGCCGCAAAGAATGGGAATATCCTATTCCCAGTGCGACTTCATATGTTTTTGCGTGGACTACAGGGGCTTTATGCTTGTTCTAATCCAAATTGTAATAGCGCAAGGTATTCAAATAGTGAGAAACTTCCATTAGGTAAGGTTATATCTTTACCAAAAGATAAATGTAATTGTGGTGGGCGAATTTATGAGCTTGTAAACCATATTAAATGTGGGGCTTTGTATTTTAAAGTTTATGTTCAGAAAAATGAGGGACAACCCTATTGGTATGTATTCCCTCAACGAGGGTTAAATGGTGATGTAAACTCGCTTAATGAAATGCTACTTTATGTTGCACCGAGAGGCTATCAGAAAAGAAAAAACGATAAAATAGGAGCGCTTGACCCTTTTACGGGAAAACTATACACGTCACCACAAAATAGCGATAATTTTTTAACAGTTATTTATAATAGTGATTTTGACTCAAAGTCACAGTCATTTACTTTTAATGTTTGTCCAAAATGCAGAAAGGCAATGCGACTTAAGAAACCTGTTAATTTTTCTACCAAGGGTAATATTCCGTTCTATAACCTGACAAAAGCTCAATTTGAACTGCAACCTGCGAAATCTGAATTGATTAATCAAGGTAAAAAAGTCCTGTTGTTCTCGGATTCCCGGCAGAATGCTGCAAAACTTGCACGTGACTTGTCAAAATCGTCTGATGCGGATGCTTTCCGAGAGGCAGTTATCTTATCCTCTCTTCTTTTGCGGATGGATGGAAAAGAACATTCTTTATCTGATTTATATCCTGCATTCTTAGATGTATGTGTTCAAAACAATCTCTCTTTTTTTAGTGGCAAAAGTAAAGAAAAATTTGAGAACCATAAGAGGCTGTTTGTTGATAAGAAAAACAAAACCGAACGTCGTGGAAAAGCAATTGACTATGGGGTACTAGTTCAAGAATATCAACCATTACCAGATGAGTATTATGAGCAACTGCTGACCTTTTTCACGGAAAGTCCTCGTTCATTCAAGGATATTGGTATTGGTTTCTTAGCCCCTCTGTCATCAATTCTTAGTGAACTTGAATATGATTTGGATGATTTTGGGGTGTCTATTGATAGTAAGACACTTTATCAAATGCTAGTTCTGTTATTTTGGGATGTAATGGATGATAGCGCTGCTATCGGTGAAATAATTCCTGATGATGTCAGAAGAGGCTTACCAGGCCGTAGTAAAGTACAAACATTTGGTTTGGGTGATTTTTTAGCAGAATTAGACAGACAGTTGATCCAAAGATTTCAAGAAATGCTGAATATCGATGGTTTAGTATTTAGGAAGATCATGGAGAGTGTTCGTGATTTGTTCTTCTCACAAGCATCAAATAATAGATATTACATCAAACTATCGGCGGTAGAAATAAAAATTGCCGATAGAGACTTTATGTGGTATCGTTGCGTGAAATGTGGGAAACTATCTCCTTACAAGATTGGTGACTATTGTGGTTCTTGTTATGATTCTACAGATGTTGTACCAATAAATGCTTTGGATTTATCACGTTTTGATTTCTGGCGAATTCCAGTACTTAACGCTTTGAATAAAATTGAAAATATTCACAAAATCAAAACTGAGGAGCATACAGCTCAATTATCTCATAAAGAAACCAGAAGTGATACCTGGAGTCGTACAGAAAAATATGAGATGCGTTTTCAAGATATTAACGTAGGCGAAAACGGTGAGGAATCGATTGATGTTTTAAGTTGTACGACAACTATGGAGGTTGGTATTGATATTGGTTCGTTGACTGCCGTCGGACTTCGAAATATTCCTCCAATGAGAGAGAATTACCAACAGCGGGCTGGTCGTGCTGGTCGTAAGAATGCAGGTATTTCCACAATTGTAACTTATGCTTCTGGTGGTACGCATGACAGTCATTACTTTATGCATCCTGATGAGATGATTTCTGGAGCTCCGCGTAAACCATGGATTGACCGAACTAATCCTAAAATTAAGCAGCGTCACACAAACATGTTAGCCTTAAATGGTTTTATGTCAACCTTAGAAATGAAATTACAGTTTGATGGCATTGTTGATATAGGTATTATAACGTTTTGTGAGAAATTTGGGGAAAAATACATTAATTATGTAAAAACTATGGATATGTGCACTGATGAGACAATCAGCCAATTCCGTGATATCTGTCAAAAGGTTTTAGTTGAAGGTAAACGAAATGAGTATATTAATAATGATAAAGAGACTTCGGCTTTTGATATCTTTTATCGTGAAGGCTACATTCCATCATATTCATTCCCGAAAAATATTGTGAGGTTTTATGTCGAGAAAGAATCTGAGAGGGGTAAAAATGCACCTCGAGACATACAGTATGCACCTGAGAGAGATATTGCTATAGCTCTCAGTGAATATGCGCCTGGTAGATTTGTCACGATAGATAAAAAGATATATAAAAGTGGTGGTATCTACGCCAATCCTCGTCCAAAAGGATACGAAACAAATCAAGCTGAATACTATTTCAAGAATAAGGATTATTATAAAGATATTATCCTGAATTTCGAAAGTAATCTCTTCTGAAAAAAATAAAAAGTGCTCCAAATCTTT
>NZ_JAWDJI010000252.1:0-4500 GCF_032465655.1 Paenibacillus sp. 3LSP
TCGAAACGTAATCGGCCATTAGCTTACCAGGAGGCGACCCCCGACAAGGTGCGCGACTTTGTGCGCTGGGCCCATAATAACGGCTATCAGGTTCACGCCTGTATCGCAGGCGGCACGACACCTCCCTACATGGGAGCGTTGGCACCTTTTCATGAACATGCCATTCGAGAAATGGAGAAAGTGATCAACTACAATATCGCTGCCGCACCAGAAGAACGCTTTGATGGCGTAAACGTAGATATCGAACCGTACATTTTGCCGGAGTTTAATGCCGAGAAGCCTTCGGTGCAACTGCAATACCTGGATGTGCTGCAAAAAATGATCGACCGTCGGAACACTGCCGGCATCAACCTGCCCTTCGGTCCAGCGATCCCCCGTTGGTTTGACAGCAGTGAAGGTGCCAAAGAGATTACGTGGAACGGGCAAACCAAATGGCTCTCCGAGCATGTTCAAGACCTCAGCGATTATATTTCGATCATGGACTATCGCGACGTAGCGGATGGCAGTGTAGGTATCATTGCCCAAGCACAAGGTGAGCTCAGCTACGCCAATGCCATCGGCAAGCCCAATTCGGTGGTCATTGGCGTGGAAACGCTGGATATCGCAAACAGCGGGGATCCGGAAACGATCACGTTCCGGGAAGAGGGACGCACGTATATGGAGGCTGAACTAGATAAGGTGTACGCGGCCTTCCAAGACGATCCCGCCTTCGCCGGCATCGCCATGCATCACTACGACTCAATCCGCTGGCTGCCATCCATCTGGGGACCGGACGGCCACCTGTGGCGCGTGAACCCCGCAGATACGGAGCCGCCCTCTGCTCTGCCGGGCCCGCCGCTGGCCACCACCGTTGACGATCACACGATTCAATTAAGTTACGGGCGGGCGACGGACAATTCCGACATCGAGCATTATTTGATTTATCGCGGAACGGAGCCGGATTTTACACCGGATGAGGCCCATGTGGCCGGAAGCTCCCGCAATTTGACGTATATGGATACGGGGTTGCTGCCGAACACCACTTATTACTACAAAGTCGCGGCCGTAGACATCAGCGGCAATATCGGGCCAGCCACGTCACCGGAGGCATCCGCTACGACAGCAGCCTCCTATACCGATCAAAGGCCGATGATCGTTGGCGGAATGAGCGTAACCTATGATGGTACACGGGCCGTCGTCCAACTCCAAGTTGTTGATCTGGAGACCGGCGAAGGGGTTCCTGCCGCCGTTTATGGACGGTTTACGCAGAGCGGAGGCCGCTACATCGAAATGGTGACCGATGCGGACGGCATCGCCAGCGGAACGTCCGAGGCGCTGACCTTCCCGTCCGGGGAAGTCGGGTTTCTGCCGCAGCGGATCGTGGCCCCCGGTTACTATTGGGCTTCCGCCTATGACTTAGATCGCCACATCACCGCCGTTTGGCCGCAGTACTAACTGCAAGCATGTTCTAATATAACCGATACCTTTCGATGGCCCGGTGAAGAGATTCAATCTCTTGCCGGGTCATTTCATATCCGGCAAGGTCATGTGCTGCCTCCTCCGGGATCACACCGGACAAGACGAGACACCACAGCATGCGTAAAATATACTTATCCATCGGGCGGATAAACGTTCGTTCCGCATAACCGTCCACCCGAGCCGATAAATCCATAAACCGCTCGTAATTTCCCGATGCATACGCCTGCATCAGATCATGTTGGATGTTCGGATATGCCGCGCCCAATCCAACTAAAGCGCCGCGGGCCCCGCGCATCAGTGAGTACCCAAACATCCGATCCTCTCCCGTGATCAGCAGTTGCTCTGGAAACTCCTCAGACATTAATGCGGATACGTCTTGCAGCGTCATAACGCTGTCGAGCGTTGCCATTTTGATGCCTACCGTCATCTCTAAAGACAGCAAAGCTCGCAATACTTCAGCCGAATAGGCAATGCCCCCGGCCTCGTCATACAAATAAAAAAGAATAATCGGGACACCTAACCTCGATATTTCGCGATGATATTCAACGATAGCTTCATCCTGTTCTGCGACGGGGAGCTCACGGAACAGCGAAGGCGGAAAAACAAGCAGCGCATCGGCTCCCCCCTGGATCGCATCGGTTGCCATGGCCAAGCTGTCCTGCTGCCATTGGCTGATCTTGGCAAGGCCCAGCCACCGGGGATCGGGAAGCGCGCCCACGCCAGCCACCAGCAGCTTGGACGCTCCAAGCGCAGCCCTCCACTGCTGCAACACGGCCATTCGCTCAAAGCGCTCCATATGTAAGCCGCGTCCGGTATGTGCCCAAACCGCTGCCCCGGCAATGGATTGTTCCGCAAGATACCCGGCATACGCCTCCTGCGCTTGCAGATGAATTCGCCCTTCGCGCGTTCGCGGCACCGGAACGGCAGGGATCAGCCCCCATTCCAAGGCTTGTCTAACCTCATTAAAGCTGGCGTTCATGGATCATCCCCCTTAGAAAAAAATCACGTCCCCTTCTTTGATACCAGGTCGTCACGTCGCGAAAAGCAGCGATGCCATCCCGATGTCCGATTTCCCCGGTCTCTCTTAAATGAAGCATCCAAGTCACCAATCCGTTCTCTGGATGAAAATACAGCTCATGCAACGCCCGCTGCGTCTTTGGGCCGCAGGTCATGCTATACGCGCTGGAGGGAAGTTGGAATAAGGTGTGCATCTGTAAGCTTGTCGCGCCGCGCAGCGCGTATTCCAAGGCGATCTTGCCGGAGCGAACATCCCCTGTTCCCGAAATGACGGGAACCGGTGCTGAGAGTTCCCCTTGCAGTTCCAGCCTGCGTAAACGAGACAATATGTGCAGATTTCGTCGGCTGAGATCCGGCCCGCCGTAGGCAGTCCCGCCTCCCCCGGAATCGAGACGAGCTCGGTCATATAACCGATTAGCATAGATCAGATAATCCGGCCGAGCCTCCCCTTCCTCGATGAGCGTGCGGATCGTCTGCAGCTGGAAGTCGTCGTCAAACACCGTATTCATCAGCTTAATGCCCAGCCGAATCTCGCCCGGCGGTACAGCCGATCGAATCAGCTTGGGCACCTCCCGGTACCATCGCAGAATCGCCTCCTGCTGCATCGCCCGGTCCGATCCGGCTAGGGTTGGGCTAAAATCTTTTTCCAGTTGAAGCGGTCCCGCTTCTCCGGCTTGCCGCCAAACTTGAGCCAGACTCTGGGTCGTGTATCGATATTCCTCCAACGCGAAATCGTCGTCCCTTGCCGGCAAATGATATTTGCAGGAAGGCACGACCACGGTTCCCCATTCTCGTCCAATGTGCAGGGAGGCAGAGACAAAGCACAGGTATTCCGCAAAAGTCCCATGCCAACCTCGTCCGTTCCAAGTGACGTTCCATCCGGTTTCGCCCGTTGCTTTGCTTACGATGGGCTCCACCTTCATCCGCGTATCCTTAACGGCCCAAGCCTCCATCGAACGCTGGCCTTGTCCGTTTTCTGCGATCACCGTCTTCAGGACGACAAACCCTAAGCCCGCCTGCGCATCGGTACGAACTTGGGAAGTATTCAGTGACAGCTGACCGGCGGCTTTACCAAACGGGTTCTTGATTGGCGCCGGTCCATAATTCGAGGAAACATCGATGCCATATTCCTCCAACAGATATGCCTCAACCCGGTCCGGAAGGCCGGTATGCCGGAACCGTTCGTAGTCGCGACGGATTCGCGCCTCTTCGCTGGGGCGGAGGTTGGGCACGGCGGGCAATATCAGGCGGTCCATCGGCTTCATCCCCTTTGCATCGTGTATATCCCCAATTGTATGCCGACCCGGCGCCCGTTTTATCCGTCGAAACACCTATTTTTGTCCCGTCAAAAAAAACCGTCGATATGCAGCGCATAAATCTGCCTTGGGCGACCGCGCCCCACCGGCTGCTCCTCCCCAACAATTGTCGCCAGTTCATATTTCTCCAGCACGGCCATAATTCGCCGAGCGCTGCGCAGCGTAATCCCAAACCCTTCGGCCAGTTGCGCAGCGGTTAAGGTCGAGCTGTTCAGCCTGCGGCACAGGGAAATCAAGCGATTGAGCGTCCCGACACTCAACCCGGCTTTCTTGGCCATCGAGATCAGCTCGGGATCTTCGCTGCGCGCCGAATATTTGAGCGTCAGCTCCGAACCCATCGGCCCGTAGACCTGCCCGTCCTGCATCATCAGAAAGCAGTTGCCGCCTCCGCTCGTTTTGGCTTTCAAGAGCGCCTCGCGGGCCTTCCCTTCCGCCTCATTGGCCGTTCGCCCCAACCCGATCCCAATGCTCGCCTTCCACTGCAGCCGCTCCATCACTTCCAGCAGCAGCGGGGCCTGTTCAAATTTACGGGTCACTTGCTCAATGATACCACGTGTGGTAATGAAGGAGACCTCGTTCGAGTCCGTCCAATTAATTAAGGATTGCGTCTCTTCACCGAAGTCGATCAGGATTTGCTGGAGAATGATTTTTTTGCGCTGAATTTCGTAATCCGAAGCTGCCTCTTTCACCACTCGCTCATAGTGATCGA
>NZ_JAWDJI010000253.1:0-1407 GCF_032465655.1 Paenibacillus sp. 3LSP
CCTGAATTTCGAAAGCCCATAAAGGCGGTCAGTTTGTAGCAGAACGAGTCGGTAACTGCTGTAATAAACAGGGAAATTCCCAGTCGGATGGCGCGTTGATTCAGAAATGAGGGTAAACTCCCCCCCTCCCCACAAGCCAGGGCTGAACGGTTTCCATGTAAATTTGTGGTAAACGTCATTCTATGGCAGCGACTTTGGCGGCGATACGTTGCCAGACGTAACGGTTCGCGAAATCTTTAGCCAGTTTCAGAACGACTTGTCGGCTATGCTGAATCATCGTAGCTGCACAGTAGAAGAACTCCAGACGAAACCGGGCAATCGTATACCCTTGATGGACCGGTTCGCAACAGTCTCGCTTGAATCTCTCATAGAGATTGTAGGCGAGCAGCTTGATGATCAGGTCGATTTCATTGGCGGTAAAGTCGCCGGTAGCGATTCGATCGATGGAAAAGCCGCGCTTGGCTTCCTTGATATAGTTCTCCATGCAGCAACGCTGGTTGTAAAATCGCCAAAGGTCAATCGGCTCCCACTCGAGATTGGTGACGATCGCTTCGTACTGCCAGTCCGTATCGAGGAGAAGCCGAGCTTGATCGCCGTCAAACACCTGCGCTTTTCGAATCACCACAACGCGGCGCGGTTTTTTCCAGGAGGTGGCTTTGTAGATCAGGGTAATCCCCTCGATGACCCAATCCTCATCGACAAACCGCTTCCAGTAGCGACACTGCTGCACTTCTGCCTGAAGCCGCTGGGTCCATTTCAATTTTCCGACATACCCAATTCGTTTGGATTCCCAGAGGCTGTAAAAGTCTTCGCCTCCAAATCCCTTGTCAAACCGGGCGTACTTTACCGGACGGTCGCCAAGCAACTCAAAGGTCTGACGAAGGAAGGCGGCAGCATCGGTGGAGGCATGCGTATTCCCGGCGCGGAGTACGGCATTCAGGCACAGGCGTGACTGGCCCTCAAACGCCATCAGCGGATGATAACTTTTCCGTCCGGGTTTGTGGGGATTCGTACCGACGGCCGCTCCCTCTTGCCTGCCGTATACCGTTTCTACCGTGGAGTCCAGATCCACGATAAGTTCGGAAGGTAGACAAGGTGCAATAATCTGCTGATTCAGCTTTCGCAAATCCAGCGTTAAAGTTGGGCGGGTCTTTCCGAGTCTCTCCAGTTCCTTATACAGCAGGGAATGATGCGGGCAACGCCCGCCGAGAAACCGCCGAATGAGCGCGTCGTACCGCAGCTTGCGGAAATGAAAGAGGCGCTCGCATCCGAGTGTCCAGCCGACAATGAGATAGAGCAGAATGCGGAACACTGGAAACTGGGAGTTGCTTTGTTTGACGCAATTCAATTCTTGCAAAGCCTTACCGAGCTTGATTTTTTCGAGATATTCCAGAAAGATTTTGCTTC
>NZ_JAWDJI010000254.1:0-14623 GCF_032465655.1 Paenibacillus sp. 3LSP
CGCAGCAGCGGCTGTCGTTCGGGCGCATGACGCTGCCCCACCAGCTCATGCGCCTGGTGTTGGCGGAACAGATATACCGCGTAGTTACTATAAATAAAGGGATTAAATATCATAAATGATCTTGATTGGGGACGGATTGGGGACGAAATTTTTCGAGCCTGCTCACTGCTTCATCAGAAAGCTTCTTCGTAACGTGGGAATAAACATTAGCGGTTGTTTGAAAGTCAGTCGTATTTAGTCGTGAATTCTTTCCATCGATGCGAGGGGACCACTCGATCATAACATCGAACAATATATTTCCTCAAATAGGAAATCAGAACTACTTCAAACAAGGAATTTCAGCGGGGGATGTCGAATAGAAAAAGTTGCGTGGTTTCGGGCGGAACAAGAGGTGAACTATGGAAATCATCAATAATATCGACAATCTTCTCGGCGAAAATTTGAAACTAGAGGTTCGTAAAGGAAGCAAGGTATCGATTGCTGCATCATGCTTCTCCATTTATGCATACGAAGCCTTAATGAGAGAACTGAATCAGGTGGAAGAAGTCCGGTTCATCTTCACCTCTCCCACCTTTATTGCGGATAGTATAAAGAAGGAGAAGCGGGAATTTTATATCCCGAAACGGAACCGGGAAAAAAGCCTGTACGGCACCGAATTTGAAATCCGGCTCAAAAACGAATTGACACTCAAAGCGATTGCAAAAGAATGCAGTGACTGGATTCGTAAAAAAGTCACGTTCAAATCGAACCGCACTTCAGGTTCAATGCAAGGCATGCTGAATGTGCAGACTGTAAACGAGCCGATCACCTATATGCCAATCGATGGCTTTACGACCGTTGATCTTGGTTATGAAAAGGGCAATGCTCTCTCCAAGATGGTGAACAAGTTCACAGAAGCTCCGTTTACCAAAATGTATTTCGATCTGTTCGATCAGGTATGGAATGACAAAAGCAAGCTTGAAGATGTCACGAACCAAGTTGTGGAGCATATTTCATCGGTGTATAAAGAGAACTCTCCGGAGTTCATTTACTATGTCATTTTGTACAATATTTTCAACGAGTTCCTATCGGACATCACAGAAGACATATTGCCCAACGAAGCAACTGGATTCAAAGAGACGGAAATCTGGAAACGTCTCTATCACTTCCAGAAAGATGCGGTTCTTGGTGCGATTAATAAACTGGAAAAATACAATGGATGCATCCTGGCAGACAGCGTCGGTCTGGGAAAAACATTCACGGCTCTTGGCATCATTAAATACTATGAACTTCGCAACAAGTCCGTATTGTTGTTATGTCCCAAGAAACTCGGCGACAACTGGCTTACCTATAAACAGAATGTAACCAACAATATTTTGTATGCCGACCGATTCCGCTATGATGTACTCTACCATACGGATATATCTCGGGAAAGGGGCAAATCAAACGACATTCCGCTCGACCGGTTGAATTGGGGGAATTACGATCTGCTCGTCATTGATGAGTCGCATAATTTCCGCAACAACGAAGCCAAGAAAGATAAAGAGACGCGGTACCAGAAGCTGATGCGGAAAGTGTTGAAAAGCGGCGTGAAAACGAAAGTGCTCATGCTCTCCGCTACTCCGGTGAACAACAAATTCATGGATCTTCGCAACCAGCTTGCCTTGGCTTATGAAGGGAATCCTGAAGAAATCAACAGCAAGTTGGGGACGGAGCGGGGTATTAATGACATCTTCAAACGAGCCCAGTCCGCGTTTAACCAGTGGTCTAAGATGGATGTTGCTGAGCGGACAACGGAGACGCTTCTTGGTATGCTCGACTTCGACTTTTTTGAGCTGCTGGACAGCTTGACGATCGCTCGGTCACGCAAGCATATCCAGAAGTATTACAAAGCGGAGGAGATCGGCGAGTTCCCCAGACGGCTGCCACCTATCTCGAAATTTTGCGATTTGACCGACAGGACCGATGTGATCGGGTATAATGAAATTTTTATAGAGTTATCCAGGATCAATCTCGGCATCTATGCACCATTCAAATATATTCAGCCGAGCCGATTGCGTTTCTATGAAGAGTTGTATGACACCAGTGTAAGGGGCGGGAGCGGGAACTTCAGGCAGATGGATCGCGAAGGCAGTTTGCAGATTTTGATGCGGATCAACCTGCTGAAACGCCTGGAAAGTTCGGTGGAGTCGTTCCGATTGACCCTTTCCAAGATTGTATCCAAAATTGATCAGACGCTTCAGCAAATCGAAGCCTTCGAGCGAAGCGGGAAATCCGACGCTGTAGGTTATACCGATATTGAGGATGCCAATCTTGACGATGACGACTGGTTGGACGATGATTTCAGCATCGGGGATACAATCAAGATCAATTTGTCCGATATGGATGTTCTTCGCTGGAAAGAAGATTTGATGAACGACCACAACATTCTTTCCGCCTTGCTGACCGAAATGCAGAAAGTAACGCCTGAACACGATGCGAAGCTAAACACATTAAAGCAGGTTATTGATCACAAAATCAATCATCCGATCAATCCCGGCAACCGCAAAGTCATCATTTTCAGTGCGTTCACGGATACCGCGGCGTACTTGTACACGCATTTGTCGGAGTATATGAAGGCCAAGTACAATATCGATACGGCCAAAATCGTCGGCAGCGACGAGAACAAAAACACCACCGGTTTGCGGAATGATATCAGCACATTGCTGACTTGCTTCTCGCCTCGATCCAAGGAGAAGAAACTGACCATGCCGGATGTCAAAGGCGAGATTGATCTGCTTATCGCTTCCGACTGCATATCCGAAGGGCAAAACTTGCAAGATTGTGACTATCTCATCAACTATGACATTCACTGGAATCCAGTGCGGATTATTCAACGATTTGGCCGAATAGACCGGATCGGTTCGCAGAACAAGGAAATTCAATTGGTGAACTTCTGGCCCAACATGACGCTGGATGAATACATACAGTTGAAAGAACGGGTCGAAAATCGCATGGTCATCATGGATATGACGGCAACCGGAGATGATAACGTTCTGTTCAATCAATCCAGCGATCTGGAATATCGGAAGCAGCAACTTCATCGTTTGCAGAAGGAAGTCGTCGATCTGGACGATATGAACACAGGCGTCTCCATCACCGATTTGGGCCTGAACGATTTCCGCATGGACCTGGTGAACTATGTCAAGGAAAACGGAGAACTTGATACCGTTCCGAGCGGACTGCATGCGGTTGTGGCTGCTGACGAAGAGAAGGGAGCAAAGCCCGGTGTCATCTTTGTTCTTCGTAACGTCAATGAGGAACTCAATCCCGACAAGCAAAACCGGCTGCATCCCTTTTACCTTGTCTATATGAGCGAAGACGGCGAAGTCATCACCAATCATATGGATGTCAAAAAGACGTTGGATATCCTGCGAGCCTTATGCAGAGGGCAATCGGAACCGATGATGGATGCTTGCCGCAGTTTCAATCAAGCGACGAAAGACGGCAAAAAGATGGACATGTATTCCATGCTGTTGGAAGAAACCATCCGCTCGATTGTTCAGGTGAAAGAAGAAAACGATCTGGATAGCTTGTTTAGTTCGGGAGGTACGACAGCACTCATCGACTCGATTAAAGGGCTTGAGGACTTTGAACTCCTCACCTTTGTCGTTATCAGGCAGGTGAATGCGTGATGTTTCAATTGCCTTCAAGCACGCTTGTAAACCGTAAAATTCCGAAGAACAAATTTTATGAGAAGCTGCATGCAAATCATCACCTCAAAGAACTGTTTACCGAACAAGTCGAATCGATCATCTGGAAACACAAGTTATCCAAGGACACGATTCGTCTTGAACCGAAAGAGGATATTGAAGAAATTCAGATTTTCGAAGTCCATTTGAAGGAGCAAACGTACTCCCTTGACTTGTTGCGGAGTATAGACAAGGCAATCCCTTATCCCATCTTGCATGTCTTGATGTATGAGGATCAGGCCAAGCTTGCCATCGCCTACAAAGAGCGAAATCAGACCGACGAAAATCGGTCTGTCGTCCGTTCTTACCATGAGACGGACTGGCAGCCGATCGAAAGTATCAAACTCGACATTCTCCAAGGACTCAATCTAAAGGCTGTTTACGAGAACATCATCCGTCAACTGCTTCCCATTAAGGTGAAGCCGGAAATCGAGCTTACAGCCGTTTTGGAGCGGCAAGCCCAAATTGACAAGCTGACGCAAGAATGCCACCGGCTAGAGTCCAAGATTCGGGCTGAAAAACAGTTCAACCGCAAAGTCGAACTGAACATGGAACTGCAACGGAAACGAAAAGAACTGAATCAACTACTTGATTAAGTAATTGGAGGCATACCTATGAACAAATTGACGATGAAGTGGTTGATCTGACTCAAGTTAATATCGACAAGATTGCAGAGTTGTTCCCCAACGTGATTACCGAAGCCAGAGATGAACAAGGAAAAATCAAGCGAGCGGTCGATTTTGATTTGTTGAAGCAGGAACTTTCCGATGTTCTTGTTGAAGGAGAAAAAGAACGGTATCAGCTTACGTGGCCCGGAAAGAAACAGGCTATCCTTAATGCGAACACGCCGATTGACAAAACATTGCGTCCGGTTAAGGAAGACAGCGTTGATTGGGATAATACGCAGAACTTGTACATTGAAGGCGATAATCTTGAGGTGTTGAAGCTGCTTCAGGAGTCGTATTTGAATAAGATAAAATGCATCTATATTGATCCCCCTTATAATACGGGTAAGGATTTTGTTTATAAAGATGATTTTAGCATGTCTGGAAACGAGTACCAAGGCGAATCTGGGCAAGTTGATGAAGCTGGAAATCGACTTTTTCAAAATACTGAGACAAATGGCCGGTTTCATAGCGATTGGTTGACAATGATGTATTCACGGATAAAAGTTGCCAAAAATCTATTAAAAGATGATGGCGTTATATTTATTAGTATTGATGACAACGAAGTCTTTAATCTAAGAAAAATATGCGATGAAATATTTGGGTCAACTAATTTTATTGCAAATGTTATTTGGCATAAAAAATATGCCACAGCGAACGATGCCAAGTATTTTGCGGAAATGCATGATCACATCTTAGTTTATCGAAAAAGTGATTCTTTTATGAGAAATCTACTTCCAAGAACTGATAAACAGAATTCGTTATACAAGTATGACAGTAATGATGGTAGAGGTCCATGGAGACCTGATAATTTATCAGTTAAAACCTATTCAGCCGAATATGATTATCCAATTATTAATCCAAATACCGGTAAGATATATAACCCACCGAAAGGAAGATGTTGGGTTACTAATAAAGACACCATGGAAAAATGGATTAATGAGGGTAGGGTGTTTTTTGGACAAAAGGGTGATGGGGCACCACAACTAAAAAGATATTTGAACGAAGTACAAGATGGAGTTGTTCCTCCAACTTATTGGTCTTATGAGGAATGCGGGCATAATGACGAGTCCCGAAAAGAAATAAAAATGTTGTTTGAGCAACCGCCTTTTGACACACCTAAGCCGACAAGACTCATTAGAAGAATACTTCAGTTATCTACTAATGCTAATACAGATGACATTGTATTAGATTTCTTTTCAGGTTCTGCTACAACCGCTCATGCAGTTATGCAGCAAAATTCGGAAGACAGTGGCAATAGGAGATATATCATGGTTCAACTACCAGAACCAACATCCGAAAATTCCGAAGCCTACAAAGCCGGTTACAAAAACATCTGCGAAATCGGCAAAGAACGCATTCGCCGTGCTGCAAAAAAAATTAAAGAAGAAACTGGAGCAGACATCGATTACGGCTTCCGGGTATTCCGTGTGGATTCATCGAACATGAAAGATGTTTACTATACACCGGACAATCTGAAGCAGGGCGATATGTTCGATCTCGCATCCAACATCAAAGAAGATCGTACCGGGGAAGATTTGCTTATTCAAGTCATGCTGGAACTCGGCCTTGAGCTTTCGTTGCCAATGGAAACGAAGCAGCTTGAAGGGAAGACCGTCCACTATGTCGCCGGAAATTCTTTAATTGCATGTTTTGATGATAACGTGCCGGAATCCGTTATGAAACAAATTGCAGCAGAACATCCGCTTCGGGTTGTATTCCGCGACAGTTCCTTTGAAGATGATTCTGCACGCATCAATGTAGAAGAATTGTTCAAGATGCTCTCTCCGGGCACAGAAATTCAAGTGCTGTAAAGGTGGTGAGCTCAAATTGAAGATCAAATTCAAACATCAGCAGTTTCAGTTGGACGCCGTAAAAAGTATCGTGGATTGCTTTGAAGGGCAACCGAATGAGTTGTCCCGATTTACACTTGACCGAGGCAGAAGACAAAAGCCGGAACAAATGGTCATGGATGATCTCGCGAATGCCGAACAAGCAAATATCGGTTTCAAGAACAACGCCATTCAATTGATTGATCAGGAAATCTTGAAAAACATTCAAACGGTGCAACGGAAGAACGGCCTGAAAATATCCGAGAAGCTTGAGGGCAAATATAATCTGACGATCGAAATGGAAACCGGGACAGGCAAAACCTATACGTACATCCGTACCATGTTCGAACTGTACCAAAAGTACGGATGGAGCAAGTTTATTGTCGTGGTTCCTTCCATTGCCATTCGTGAAGGTGTGCTCAAGACGTTCCAGATCACGGAAGATCACTTCATGTCCGAATACGGCACGAAGGCACGATACTTTGTGTATAATTCGAAGCAATTGCATCATATTGAGAAATTTGCCAGCGACGCCGGGATCAATGTCATGATTATCAATTCGCAGGCCTTTAATGCGAGAGGGAAAGATGCAAGACGGATTTACATGGAACTGGATGACTTCAACAGCCGCAAACCGATAGACGTTCTGGCGAGCACGAATCCGATCCTGATCATTGACGAGCCGCAATCCGTGGAAGGCAAGCAGACGAAAGAATCTCTAAAGGCTTTTAATCCGTTGTTCACCTTGCGATATTCGGCGACGCATCGTGAAGATTACAACAAAGTGTACCGGCTCGATGCTTTGGATGCGTACAACAAAAAGCTGGTGAAAAAGATCAGCGTGAAGGGGATTACGGCCAAAGGAACAAGCGGCACGGACAGCTATCTGTATCTGGAAGGAATCGATGTGAGCACGAAGCATGCTCCGGTGGCCCGGCTGGAATTCGAAGTGAAGACAAAAACGGGTCTTGCCAGGAAGACGCATAAAATCAGACAAAATGATGATATATACCAATTATCCGGTGAGCTTGAGCAGTACAAAGGTTACAAAGTGTCCGAAATAAACGGACAAAACAACAGTATCAGCTTTATAAACGGCGTGACTTTATACGCTGGAGATGTTCAGGGGGATGTTGGAGAACTGCATTTCCGCCGTATTCAGATTCGGGAAACCATTAAGTCGCATTTCGAGAAGGAACGAGCGATGTTTCATCAAGGGATTAAAGTATTATCGCTCTTTTTCATCGATGAAGTGGCGAAATACCGGCAATATGACAAAGATGGTTCGGAATTAAACGGCGTCTACGCAGATATGTTTGAGGAAGAATACACGGCTTTGCTCAACGAGCAATTGTCGCTGTTTGCCGATGATCCATACATCCAATACTTGAATCGAATACAAGTGAAAGAAACGCATAAGGGCTATTTTTCCATCGATAAGAAAAGTAACCGTTATGTCGATCCGAAGGTATCGGCAAGAGAGACCGACTCCGATGATGCAGACGCTTATGACTTGATTATGCGGGATAAAGAACGATTGCTAAGTTTTGCGGAACCAACCCGGTTTATCTTCTCCCACTCCGCCCTTAAGGAAGGTTGGGATAATCCAAACGTATTCCAAATTTGCACGCTGAAACATAGCGATTCCACCATCAAGAAACGTCAGGAAGTCGGGCGGGGACTGCGGCTTTGTGTCAATCAGAATGGTGAACGGATGGATTCGAGTGTACCAGGTATCGACGTTCATGAAATTAATGTGCTGACCGTCATTGCCAGTGAGTCGTACGAGCAATTTGCGAAACAGCTGCAAAACGAAATCGCTGAAACGCTGTCCGATCGTCCACGCAAAGCAGATCGCGACTTCTTCCTGGATAAGGTGTTGAACAATGCACGCGGCGAGCAATTGAAATTAGAAGATACCTTAGCAAGCAAGTTACTGTACACGTTTATTAAAAATGATTATGTGGATGATCAGTACAATTTGACGGATGTTTATTTTAACGCTGTAGAAAATCAGAGCCTCAAACTCCCCGAGGAATTGACGAACTTTCAGGAACCGTTTGTCGAATTGGTTAAGTCGATTTATGTAGAAGGCAAATCGAATCTGGCAGATAATGAACGGAACCGAAATATAGCTTCCGTTACGGTCAACAACAATTTTTATAAAAAGGAGTTCCAAGAGCTCTGGAACCAAATGAATCGCAAATCCGTGTATACCGTCAAGTTCGACTCCGAAGAACTTGTGAAGAAGTGTGTATGGACTTTGGACAATCATTTACAAGTGCCTGCGATCCGATATGCAATCAGGCATGGCGAAATGAATCGAATTGAGTCCCAGCAACAGTTAAAATCGGGGGAAGCCTTTCAGACGCGTGAAACGAAAACAGAGCTTGTGGAAGTTAAACCGGATTTCCGAATTAAATACGATTTGGTCGGCAAATTAATGGATGAGACACGACTAACGAGAAAGACGATCGTGGCAATTTTAACGGGGATCAAAGAAGCGACTTTCCTTCAATTCCGCAAAAACCCGGAAGAATTCATGATTCGTGTCGCCAAGCTGATCAACGAGCAGAAGGCGACGACGATCATTGAATCCATCACATATGATGTTCTTAATGATACGTTCGAAGCGGACGTATTCACGAAAAACACATTATCAGGGAAACTAGGGGAAAATGCGATTCCGGTTGAGAAGCACGTTTACGACTATGTAGTGACTGATTCCAAGATCGAGCGTGCTTTTGCAAAAGAGCTTGATGTCAGTAATGAAGTTCGAGTGTACGCCAAGCTGCCGCGGGGATTTTTCATCCCGACGCCAATGGGCAATTACAATCCGGACTGGGCGATTGTTTTCAAGGAAGGCGATGTGAAGCACATTTACTTCATCGCGGAGACGAAAGGCTCCATGGAATCCATGGAACTCCGTGAAGTGGAGAAGGCGAAGATTGAATGTGCCCGGAAACACTTTGCTAAGCTGAATACAGGCCAGTTGAAGTACGATGTAGTCAATAGCTATGAGAAGCTACTTGAGATTGTAAAACAATAATATATAAGGATTTTCAAAGAATTAGACCCCATTGACATTGTCTCAGGGGTCTAATTTTGTGAAAAAACGTGGTTTATTTTGGAAGTGGGTGGTACAATAGACCTAAAAAGTGGGTGCGGGGGAGTTTTTGTGTCAAATAAAACTGATAAAATTCTCAAATATTTCGAATTCAAACACCCTAATGTTCATATTAATGTATATAGAAGCTCCAAAGATCCCGAAGTAGGTAGAATGTTAAGTTTTTTTAATGCCGAAGGATCAGCAGCACTAAATTTAGATACCGGAAAAGTTGATATTCAAATAAAAGATGATACTTTTAGAAAATCTGTTTTATATGAAGAACTTGCTCATGCGTTACAATACCATAGAGATGGGAATGTAGAAGTTAACTCTTTAGATTATTATAAGCGAGAAATAGAAGTGGCACAATGTATGTTAGATAAGGTTTCTAAAGGCCGCTTAAGATTAAATGATGATGAGATTGTCCAAACTAAGAGTAATTTAAGAGTTTATCAAGAAGCTGTATTAAATCTGGGGGGAGTTATATGAGTAATAACCGAATAGCTGGTTATATTGATACTCCTATGAGAATATCCCCTGGAGAGTACATAGTATCAGGGAATTGGATTGCATCTACATTGAGTTGTGGTAAAGACTACATTATTAAGCATTACCGAAATGAAACGTTTATAGGAACTTGGAAGATCAATTCAGTTATAAACTTTATTACTAATAAGGGTCCGAAAATTGGATTAAAGGTTAAATCGGATAATCAATTTGCATACTTTGAGGTAGGCGATCTTTTGGTAGATCAAGAGTTAGATATTGATTTTTATAACATTTTAATTGAAAATGATTTACCCGAAGGTAGTATAGTTGGTAGTATACATGGTAATGAGAAAACAAAAGTCATCATATACTCAAGCATTAGTGGGCTTACATTAGCCGCGGTTTCACAAGAGAAAGTTCAGCTAAAAAGTGATATTGAGGTTAAAAGTATAAGAGGAACTATAAGAGTTCAAGTTACGGGGAAACAAGGGATTGTAGATGAAGAAAGTCCACTTGAAGTGCGAATTGATTCTGAACCTAAAATTCTATTAACCGATTTTTTGAATACAGTAAATCCGATTAGATCTTTTATTGTAGGCATTTCAAAAGATTATAATAACTATAGTCTTAAGGGAAAATTTAAGTCCCCACTGTATGAACCGACAGTTGAATTAAAAGCGGGAAGCATTCGACTATTTTTGGCTCCAAATAACGAAGGCCAGTTAAGTATGTTTGACTCACCAACTGGGCTTCCATATGTGTTACTGTATAAAATTCTAGCATCTGCAAGCAGAAAGGATGTACAATCAGTAATTCAAATAATTAGTGGAAATTTTATAAATGTCCATAAACATATGCATAACTTACTCTCAATTATAAGACCTTACTACAAAAAAGGATTATTGGAGATATCACTAAAAGGGTACGAAACAGTAAGGATAAACGAAAACACATATCGCACCGTTAAAGACGCTATGAAATTATTGTCATCGAGGGAAGTTGAAATCACAGGTCAGATTTACGCTATTGATACTAAACGAAATTGGTTTAGAATCACTGACAGTTATACCGACGTTGATTGGAAGATTATTTACAACCATCGTACAAGCACACAATTTGATTTAGACATTCTAACTAAGGGGACTATAAGAGTATACGCATCTACGTACTCGCCGCACGAAGCAAAAAGGGGGATTGCTGAGTACATTAACCATGAGTTTATCTAAAATAAGGAGAGGCTAAACGCCCCTCCTTTTTAGTTTACCATATCAAGTGATACGGTGAACCATATCACAAATAGATACACTTCTCTGAAACAATTGTAGTTAGGTTTGTTGAGTGAGCGCCAACGTATTTGCATGGCGCTTTTTTTACTTTTCATTTATGATGTAATTTTTTGTACAATGATTGGCGAATTTAGGAGTGAACAGTTATGAGAAGTTATTGGAAATTGTGAAGGCTTGAATTAATCTTTGAGCATAATATTGCAGGAATTTGTTAACCGGTGATATTGGTTGAATAGCTACAAGCTAAAAATTGTAATTCCAAATACCAATGAAATAGCATAAAATGAACTAAAAAGGAGGTGACGGAAGTGGCAAGAGTTGCAGTGAATCCGGAAGTGATTCGATGGGCTTTACAACGTGCAGATTTAGCTGAGACGATTGAAAAGAAGTTCCCGAAGTTGATGAGTTGGATGAACGATGAAACACAACCAACATTTAAACAGCTGGAACAGTTTGCTAAAGCCACTTCCACACCACTTGGGTTTTTCTTTTTATCTAAACCACCACAAATACAGTTGCCTATTCCACATTACAGAACAATTGACGATACTTATGCTTCTAAACCAAGTCCTGACTTGTTGGAAACGGTTCAGATGATGCAGCGACGGCAAGCATGGATGCGTGATTATTTATTGGATATGGGTCAAGAGCCGTTATCCTATGTTGGATCCTGCCAATTGATGGATAAACCCAAGGACGTGGCCCACGATATTAGAAGGATTCTGGAAATTGAAGATGGTTGGGCAGCAGACTGTAGAAGTTGGCAGGAAGCTCTCCAAATGTTACTGACTAAAATCGAAAATATAGGTATCTTGGTTGTTAGAAATGGAATAGTAGGGAATAACACTCACAGGAAGCTGAATGTGAATGAATTCAGGGGTTTTGTACTTGTGGACGAATATGCCCCCCTAATATTCATTAACGGAGCTGATAGCAAGGCTGCTCAGATGTTTACGATTGCTCATGAATTAGCACACATCTGGTTCGGGGCAAGTGCAGCCTTTGATCTTTCTAACTTACAGCCTTCTGATAAAGAGATTGAGCAAGCTTGTAATCAAACAGCAGCAGAATTTCTCGTGCCAGAAGTTGAGTTGAGATCGGTATGGGAGGGTATCAATAATGCCCCTGATCGGTTCAACCTTTTGGCAAGACATTTCAAGGTGAGCAGCATTGTAACAGCTCGAAGAGCATTAGACCTGATGTTAATATCCAGATATGAGTTTTTTGATTTTTATCGTGCATGGATGGAAATTGAGCGTAAACAAGCTCAAGATGATGAAGGTGGGGGTAACTTCTATTTCAACCAACACTTCCGAATTGGCCGGCGTTTTGCGGAAGCTGTGTTTACAAGTGCAAAGGAAGGGCGTTTGCAATATAACGAAGCATATAGACTGACAGGCCTTAAAGGAGATACCTTTGCAGAGTATGCGAAACACCTTGGAATTGAGGTGTATTCATGACAGAATCATTAAGATTTGTATTAGATACTAATGTTCTAGTTGAAGCACACAGGAGATATTATGCTTTTGATATCGCACCTTGTTTTTGGCGTGTCCTGTTGGAGTTAGCAGATAGAGGTCATATTGTAAGTATTGATAGAGTTAAGGACGAGCTAATGAATTCAGGCCAAGAAGACGCCCTGAATAAGTGGGCACTCTCGGAATTTGATCACTGGTTTGCCTCGACTGAAAATGAAGAAGTATTCGAAGCATATCGTCAGTTAATTGACTGGTCTATGGGAGAAAATCAATATCATGACTATGCCAAAACAGAGTTTGCAGATGTTGCGGACAGCTGGGTAGTTGCTTTTGCTAAAGCGTATAATTGTGTTGTAGTTACTCAAGAACAGTATAGCAGGGATGCTAGGAGAAGAATTTTGATCCCTAATGCCTGTAGAGCTATGGGGGTTGATTATATGAACACATTTGAAATGCTCCGTAAGCTAAATGCTAGCCTTGGAGAGTAATGACCAAGTGATACGGTGAACCGTATCATAAGTAAGGGAGCAGAGAAGATATTCTCTGCTTTTTCTGATATAAATTATTCTAATGCTTCAAGTTGATGTTGCAAACTATCACTTAGAGTAACAACAATAGGATTCTTACTTATTAACTTAATATAATCCTGTTTTTGTAAATGAGTTAATGCTTTTTTCATTAAATAATCAGAGGTTTCTTTACAATCAATAAGCTCAGTTTTTGATATTCCTTTATCTTTTAATCCAAAAATATAACTTTGACCAATAATGAATAGTACATCTTGATATAACTGGTGATCAATATTTAAGGATTGTATTAACTTAATCAGTTTGTTCATTTTGAATTTATTCATTGACAATTCATCTAGTACATGAGTTTGAGCTTGATGAATTATCTCAAAGAAAATGTTACAGAAATATGTTAGATCTCCATGGTTTAAAGGATCATTACTGACATTAAAAGCATCATAATATTTAGACTGTGAGAGGTGAGTTGAATAAGATAATGTAAGTGCTGTTAAAATATCCAGCTCGTCTTTCAGTAGCATACTACTAATAAACCTAGATGTTCTTCCATTTCCATCATAGAAGGGATGTATATAACCAAAAATATAATGTGAAATAGCTATTTTATATAGCATAGGTAATTTGAAGTGACTAATAAAATCTAACATACTGTTTATCTGAGAAATGATATTTTCTTCATTAAGAATACTTCTGTGCAACAACTTCCCAGTTTCAGTCTTTACATCAACAGGCTGACTTCTGAATAGTTTTCCATCTAGTGCATCATCTACATTTATCTCGTCTTTTACTAACTCGTCATAAATAGCTCTGATATCATTTGCTGTTGCCAATGGTATACTTTTATCTCTCATTAAATTATAGTACGTTTTCATCAGACTTTCATGTTTAACCTTGCTTTTTTTAGTACTGGATATTTTCTCAACTTGTTCAAGAGCGTATTCTAATTCTGCTTTAGTGCTTCTAACCCCTTCAATAGTGTTAGTACTCAATAGTTCATCAATTAGTTTAGATTTAATGTAATTATTTATTGCAATGCCAGGGATATCTTTGCTATGTATGAAGTCTAATATTTTTTTTGTATTCTTAGTGATTTGATAATGTAAATAGTCCAATTCTTGATAGTTAACAATAAAACATTGAAATTCGTTTCTTGATTTTATTGGTTTAATTTTAAATGGTAAATATGTTGTTCCGTAACTCTTAAGTCTAATATCAAGTTCATAGTTATAATTGGCATTATCTTTGTAATAAATTTTAGATAAAATTTGATACATAGTTCCACCTCCTCGAAATCTTAGTATTATTTTTATGTCCGTTTTTTTGTTTTGTATACATCTTATGATTATAAAAAATAAAAAACAAGGTGTTTTTTGATTATTAGATAATCTTTTTGTTGGGTAAGGCAAAAAAATCATATTTTTAATGGATAGCCAAGTGTCATGAGTAAAGAAGTTTTTTTGTATTGTGTTAACTAGTTTCCCCTGAAAAAGTCAGGGTGTTTTGAGCATAATTAAAAGGAATTCAGCA
>NZ_JAWDJI010000255.1:0-26384 GCF_032465655.1 Paenibacillus sp. 3LSP
TTTTACAAACAATTTTTCTGTAATTTCTCATGTCAGGTTTGGTGCAAGGCTAGTGCAAATATAGATGAAAAATCGAGCATAATACGCGATTTCAGCCGATTTCAATGAAATTATATATGAAATTTCATACATATTGAGATGGCCGCACCAAATATTACAATACAAATCAACTCAATATGTACTGTGTCACCACACCACCCTGAGCACAAACCCATAGTTACCCGCAGCAAGCAAGTAGTGCAAGCTAACCGTACTCAAGGTCATATGATAAATCACCGCACAATAGAGCATAGAGCACGTCTAAAGATTACCTCAGTTACACCGTAATTGTCTGTCCAGTTTACGGATTTCTACGTATTGGACCCTATTCATGCCTTCCATTACGACAAATGAGGGACAGGGAGCGGAGGGATCTTCAGTTTGGGAGGTGGAGAAATTTTGCGAATGTATGTTCGAAAAAACGCTTGGCAAACATTCCAAAACAAGGTACAATGATATACGAAAGCAGTTACGACAGAGCCGAAGTATACTGAATTCAGTAACTTTAAGAAGTAATTAATGATTTATATAACATTTAAGGATGTGAGCTGATTGTCAGATCGTAAAGCAGCGCTGGAGATGGCGCTTCGCCAAATAGAAAAGCAATTCGGTAAAGGTTCGATTATGAAGCTTGGAGAATCGACGCACATGCAAGTCGAGATCGTTCCAAGCGGATCGATTGCTCTGGATATTGCCCTTGGTACAGGTGGACTTCCACGCGGACGGATTATTGAAGTATACGGGCCGGAGTCTTCCGGTAAAACGACGGTAGCGCTGCACGCGATCGCTGAAGTTCAGAAGATCGGTGGACAAGCTGCCTTCATCGACGCCGAGCATGCGCTGGATCCTTCCTATGCCAGCAAGCTGGGTGTCAACATTGATGAACTCCTGCTGTCCCAGCCGGATACAGGGGAACAAGCCTTGGAGATCGCTGAAGCGCTCGTGCGAAGCGGTGCAGTGGACATTATCGTTATCGACTCCGTTGCGGCATTGGTGCCTAAAGCGGAAATCGAAGGCGAAATGGGGGACTCGCACGTTGGCTTGCAAGCTCGCCTGATGTCTCAAGCGCTGCGGAAGCTGTCGGGGGCCATCAGCAAGTCGAAGACGATTGCGATCTTCATCAACCAGCTGCGTGAGAAAGTTGGCGTCATGTTCGGGAACCCGGAGACAACGCCAGGGGGGCGTGCGCTGAAATTCTATTCAACGATTCGTTTGGATGTACGCCGCGTTGAGACGATCAAGATGGGTAACGATATGGTCGGTAACCGGACACGGATTAAGGTTGTGAAGAACAAGGTTGCGCCTCCTTTTAAACAGGCTGAAATCGACATTATGTACGGAGAAGGTATTTCTAAGGAAGGCAGCATTCTCGATATCGGAACGGAACTGGATATCGTGGATAAGAGCGGTGCTTGGTATTCGTATGCCGGCGAACGTCTAGGACAAGGCCGTGAGAACGCGAAGCAATTCTTGAAGGAGCATCCGGAGATTGCGAATGCAATTGAGCAGAAGATCCGCGAATCCAGCAATCTGACAACGTCAGTAGCTCCGGCTTCCGCCAGCGATCTGGAAGCGGAGTTTGCGGAAGAGCAAGCGTTGTTTGCAGAAGAATAAGCTTGTTAAGCTGTAACATCAAGCGCTCTGATCGCGGCAATATGCCGGGTCAGGGCGCTTTTGCAGTAGTTAAGGAAGTTAAAGATTCGCCTAAGGTGCAGACAGGAGGGACAGGATGTGAGTACATGGGGACAATCGCGCAGGAAAGTTGCGGGGAGAAGAGATGGAGTTAACTCTGGTGAACGAAGAGAGGACGAAATCGTAGACATCTCCGATGAGGCGTTCTGGGAACCGCGACCGAGGGATATCGGCTGGGATTCAAAACGAGAGAAGACAGAAGAGGAAGTTTCGGCCGGATTGGATGCTTTCCCCGAGGACACCGAGCTGGAGATTACGTCCGTATTGATGCTGAAGCGGCCGAAGCATCGTTATCGGATCTCTTTTGGGGCATATGCGCTGGAAGTTCACGAGGATGTGATGATTAAATACCGCATGATCAAAGGGGCGGTATTTACAAAAGAAGAACTGGAGGAAATCGTAGCAGCGGACGAGCGCCAACAGGGGTATGCCGACGCGTTGAAATACTTAAGCTTAAAGCCGCGAACCACCTATGAAATTGCACTACGTCTAGGCGAGAAAGGCTGGGGCGAAGAGACGATTCAAGATGTGCTTGCCCGATTGCAGTCGGAAGGTTACGTTAATGACGCTGCATACGCACAGGAATGGGCTTCTCAGCGCGTGAAATTGCGCGGGAAGGGGAAACTGTGGGTCAAGTATGAATTGCGCCAGAAGGGGATTTCCAAGGCGTATATCGAGGAGGCGCTTGGTGAGGTCAGCGAAGAGGACGAGTTTGAGAGTGCCTTGCAGCTGGGCATGAAGAAGTGGCGTTCAACCACAGGGGAATTGCTTGACCGAAAACGTAAAACCGGGGCGTTCCTGCAGCGCCGCGGATATAGCAGAAGTGTCGTATCCCGGGTTATGCGGGAACTGGGCAACCGCGAAGAAATGCATGGAATGGATGAATGGGACGAAGAATAACAGGGCGAGGTAACTCCTGTCATTTGCTTGACAATATCTTTTCACAAATAATAAAATGAATTTGAGTCCATACCTTGAGGACCCTTTTTTTCCTTCCAAAATTATGGATCTGAAGGTATAGGATTTATGTTCTCCAATCAGGCAAAGTGCGTCCGCTGGGCTACTGCGGAGGAGTCATGCTTTTGCAGCATGAAGTGCTGAGCTGAAAGGGCAAGTCATGAATTCTTTGTATGGAATGATGAACCTAAGAAACGAAAAGTAACTACAACTGCAAACATCCCAAGGAATGCCTTGGAGGAAACAACGGGGAGGTGAACAGATGCACCCAGTAATCTGGATCGTTCTCGTTGCAGCCGCTTTATTCTTTGGGTTCGTGATCGGGTATTTTATTCGCAAGTCTCTTGCCGAAGCTAAAATTTCCAGTGCAGAGCACGCGGCCAGCCAAATCCTAGAGAATGCTAGGAAGGACGCGGAAGCACTGAAAAAGGAAACGGTTCTGGAAGCCAAAGACGAAGTCCACAAGCTCAGAGCCGAAGCTGATAAAGACATTCGTGAACGTCGGAATGAAATACAACGACAAGAAAGACGATTGTTGCAAAAAGAAGAGTCGCTGGATAAAAAATTAGAATCGCTTGAACGTAAAGAAGAGCAAGTGGTCAGCAAAGAGAAACGGATCGAAGAAACCCAGCAACAAATCGACTTGATCTATAAGAGTCAGGTTCAGGAACTCGAACGGATTTCCAACCTTACCATGGAAGATGCCCGTACGATCATTTTGAACAATGTAGAGCAGGAAGTTCGCCATGAAACGGCGCAGATGATTAAAGATATTGAACAGCAAGCGAAGGAAGAAGCGGATAAGAGATCCCGCGAGATCATTACGCTGGCCATTCAACGCTGCGCAGCTGATCATGTGGCGGAAACAACCGTTTCCGTCGTAACCCTGCCAAACGAAGAAATGAAGGGACGGATTATCGGTCGGGAAGGCCGGAATATTCGTGCTCTCGAAACATTGACCGGGATCGATCTCATTATCGACGATACGCCGGAAGCGGTGATTCTGTCGGGCTTTGACCCGATTCGCCGTGAAATTGCTCGGACCGCCTTGGAGAAATTGGTGGCGGACGGACGGATTCATCCGGCTCGGATCGAAGAGATGGTCGAGAAATCTCGGAGAGAAGTGGACGAACGGATTCGCGAATATGGCGAGCAGGCTACGTTCGAGGTGGGCGTACATGCTTTGCACCCGGATTTGATCAAGATCTTGGGACGTCTTAAGTTCCGGACAAGCTACGGCCAAAACGTCCTGAAACACTCGATGGAAGTCGCTTATCTGGCCGGATTAATGGCTGGAGAGCTGGGCGAAGACATCACTCTTGCCAAACGGGCAGGCTTGCTGCACGATATCGGCAAAGCGCTTGATCATGAAGTGGAAGGATCTCATGTCGAAATCGGCGTGGAATTGGCTAAGAAGTACAAAGAACATCCGGTGGTTATCAACAGCATTGCCTCTCACCACGGCGATTGCGAAGCCACCTCAGTCATTGCCATGTTGGTTGGCGCAGCCGATGCTTTGTCGGCAGCAAGACCGGGAGCGCGTCGGGAAACGCTCGAAACCTACATTCGTCGGTTGGAGAAGCTTGAGGAAATTTCCGAATCGTTTGAAGGCGTCGAGAAATCGTTTGCCATTCAGGCGGGCCGCGAGGTTCGCGTAATGGTGCAGCCGGATAAGATTGACGACGCGGAAGCATTCCGCTTGGCGCGTGACATTACGAAGACGATTGAAAATGAACTGGACTATCCAGGTCATATCAAAGTAACCGTCATCCGCGAAACGCGGGCGGTTGAATACGCCAAGTAAAGGTTATGCTGAAAAGTGGCCCCTCGGGGGGCCGCTTTTTCATTGCTTGGATAGGCCTTGAGCTCACATGCTGCAAGGGGTAGTAGTCAGAGGAGGGAACCAGCATTAAAGTTCTGTTTATCGGAGATATCGTCGGAAATACGGGGCGCAAAGCGCTGAAGGCCACGCTGCCTCATTTAAAATCGAAATATAACCCGCATATCATCATTGCGAACGGCGAAAACGCTGCGGCAGGCCGGGGCATTAACGCCAACATCGCCAAAGAGTTTTTCGATCAAGGCATTCACGGCTTAACGATGGGGAACCATACGTGGGACAATAAAGAAATCTTCGACTTCATCGATCAAGAGCCGCGAATGGTCCGGCCGGCTAACTACCCGCCGGGTACGCCCGGATTAGGGTACACTGTGATTAAGGCAAATGGGAAAGAGCTGGCCGTGGTCAATTTGATGGGCCGCACTTTTTTGCCGCCGCTTGATGACCCGTTCCGGGTTGCGGATGAAATCATCGGTCAACTATCCAAGAAGCACAAGTGTATTCTGGTCGACTTCCATGCCGAGGCCACTTCAGAAAAAATCGCCATGGGTTGGTATCTTGACGGTCGCGCTTCGATCGTTGTGGGGACGCACACTCATGTGCAAAGTAATGACGACACGATCCTGCCGCAAGGGACGGCTTACTTGACCGATGCCGGTATGGTTGGCTCGCGTGAAGGCATCCTGGGCATGGAACGGACGGCCGTGCTGCGCAAGTTCACCACACAGCTTCCGGTTCGGTTCCAAGTCTGCGAAGGGAAATGGCATTTCCACGCGGTCATTGTCGATATAGATGAATCCACGGGCAAAGCCCAGAAGATTCAAAAAATTCGTTTGCTGGAAGACGAATGGATAATGGACTAGTTCATCGCCAAGAAGTTCGATAAATCAAGGACTCTCGAAACTTTCTCCTCGGGGAAAAAGAAGGAATATCCCAGATTCTCACGAATATCTTCTAAGTAGTGGAATCCAACGAATATTCCCAGGGAGGTACTAACCATGGAAGTATTAAAGGTTTCAGCAAAATCCAACCCCAACTCCGTTGCCGGTGCGTTGGCTGGCGTCCTAAGAGAACGTGGCGCTGCTGAACTTCAGGCCATTGGGGCGGGTGCTCTTAACCAAGCCATCAAAGCCGTTGCGATCGCCCGGGGATTCGTCGCGCCAAGCGGTGTGGACTTGATTTGCATTCCTGCTTTTACCGACATCGTCATCGATGGTGAGGATCGGACCGCGATTAAACTGATCGTAGAACCGAGATAAGTTTTGGATAGAATGATGCCTGTTTACGTTTCGTAGACAGGCTTTTTTGTTTGTTTTGAGCTAAAATGTTCGTAACGAGGAGGATTATTATGAACCTGCCCATTATCGATTTTCATTGTGATGCTTTGAGTAAATTGCAGTTAGACCCGAAGCTGGATTTTGCCCATGACCGCCGGTTGGACGTCAATCTTCGCCGATTGGAGGAAGGCGGAGTGAAGCTGCAGACGTTCGCCATATTTCTGTCCAGTGAGTTAGGGCCAGCGAAAATGGAACATATTCTTGAACAGATCGATTTGTTTCGTGAACGGGTTCTCCCGCTGGGTGTGCTCCCTGTACAAACTGCTGAAGACTTGAATACCCTGGAGCAAGGAGGGGGAATTGGTGGGCTATTGTCGCTGGAAGGAGCGGACGGGCTTGAGGGAAACCTGCAATATGTCCGTGTATGTTATGAGAAGGGTGTGCGGTTACTCGGGTTGACATGGAACTATGCCAACTGGGCTGCGGACGGGGTGATGGAGCCGAGAAACGGCGGGTTTACTCCGGCTGGGTTGGAGCTGGTGAAGTTGTGCCATGAACTCGGCATCATTTTGGATGTCTCGCATTTGTCGGTCAAAGGATTTTGGGAGCTTCAAGAGCTGGCGGAGGCCGCGGGCAAGCCGTTTATCGCTTCCCATTCCAACGCCTATCAGATTTGCCCCCATCCACGAAACCTCCGTGACGACCAGATCCAGGCGATTATTAAGCTCGGCGGGCGAATTGGAGTGACCTTTGTGCCTTGGTTCGTCAAAGAGGGGAAACATGCAACCACCAAAGATTTGCTGCCGCATATCGAACGGATCTGTTCATTGGGCGGAGCGAAGCACCTGATGTTCGGATCCGACTTTGACGGGATCGACACCCATTTGACCGATTTCCGGCATACGGGTCAGTACGCAAATTGGCAGGAGACTTTGCTGAAATATTACCCGGAAGAGCTTGTCCGCGGATGGTTGTACGACAATGCAGCCGCATTCCTGCGCGCTTGGTTGCCTTTCCACAAGTAAGCGCTTTAATTCATCCAATTGTGAGAACGAATTGATCGAAAACTACTATATGAAAAAAGGCTAGAAAACGCTTGCTTTTTGCCAAGTGTAGACATAAAATTGACATGACTCTGAAACAGAATGTTCACAAACAATTGGCCGGAATGTGACCTCTTGCACGTTAACATTCTACACTTTTATTATTATCTCTATTTTTCCATTGCGATACGATTAAAGGGGTGGGCGATCTTGATTAGTCAATTGTCTTGGAAGATCGGTGGACAGCAGGGAGAGGGCGTTGAAAGTACAGACCGGATTTTTTCGACGGCTTTGAACCGGCTGGGATATTATTTGTACGGGTATCGGCATTTCTCCTCCCGTATCAAAGGCGGTCATACGAATAACAAAATCCGGATCAGTACCAAGCCAATTCGTGCGATTTCCGACGACTTGGACATTTTAGTCGCTTTTGACCAAGAAAGTATCGATTTGAATGCACATGAATTGCGCAGCGGCGGGGTTATTGTAGCGGACGCTAAGTTTAACCCGACCGTACCGGAGGGCGTGGATGCCCGTTTGTTCCCGGTGCCGATTACGAGCATTGCCGAGGAGCTTGGAACTTCGCTGATGAAGAACATGGTTGCTTCCGGTGCCTCATGGGCGCTGCTCGGTCTTCCGCTTGAAGTCTTTAACAAAGCGGTGGAAGAGGAGTTCGGCCGCAAAGGACCTGCGATTGTTGAGAAAAATATCGAAGCAGTGAAACGGGGCGCGGATTTCGTGCTTGAGCTTGCCGGAGGACCTCTGGAAGAGTTCAAACTCGAGCCGGCGGATGGCAAGCAGAAGCTGTTTATGATCGGTAACGAAGCGATTGGCCTGGGGGCTGTTGCGGCAGGTTGCCGGATCATGAGTGCTTACCCGATTACCCCTGCTTCTGAAATTATGGAATATTTAATCAAAAAATTGCCGAAATTTGGCGGTACAGTGATTCAGACCGAAGATGAGATTGCAGCGATTACGATGGCGATTGGTTCGAGTTATGCAGGCGTTCGTACGATGACTGCATCGGCGGGACCTGGCTTGTCCCTCATGATGGAAGCGATCGGACTGGCTGGCATGACCGAAACGCCAGTCGTAATCATTGATACACAACGCGGCGGTCCAAGTACAGGCCTGCCGACGAAGCAGGAGCAAAGTGATATCAACGCGCTCATCTACGGTACGCATGGGGAAATTCCGAAGATCGTGATTGCGCCTAGTTCGATTGAAGAGTGCTTCTACGATACGGTAGAGGCGTTCAACCTGGCTGACAAATATCAGGTGCCTGTTATCGTGGCGACGGACCTGCAATTATCCCTCGGGAAGCAGTCCTGCGAAATGCTCGATTTCAACAAAGTTATGATCGATCGCGGTTACCTGGTGAAGGATATTCCAGATCGTGAAGATTCAAGCATGTTCAACCGCTACGCCTTTACGGAAAACGGGATCTCCCCGCGGGTGCTGCCAGGTGAGAAGAACGGCATTCACCATGTGACTGGGGTGGAACACGATGAATCCGGTCGTCCGTCGGAAAGTCCGGTGAACCGGAAGAAAATGATGGATAAGCGGTTGCGGAAGCTGGCCAATCTGGAGGTCACGAATCCGATTCACCTTCAAGCCCCGCATGCTGAACCAGATCTGCTGATCATCGGCATGGGCTCTACGGGTGGCACGGTTGATCAAGCTCGCATCCGCCTGTCGGAGGACGGCTTGAAGACGAACCACATGACGGTGCGCTTGCTGCATCCGTTCCCAACGGAGCAAGTGTTGCCGCAAATCGAGAAGGCGAAGAAAGTCGTTGTTCTGGAGAACAACGCAACGGGCCAATTGGCTAACCTGATTAAACAAAACGTAGGTTACCACGACAAAATCGTGAATGTCCTGAAATATAACGGCAATCCGTTCCTTCCTTCGGAAGTCTACGAAGAGTGCAAGAAGGCAGCCGGGAAGAAAGCGCAGGAGGAGTTGGTGAAAAATGGCAACGTTTAAAGATTTCCGTAACAACGTTAAACCTAACTGGTGTCCGGGATGCGGCGATTTCTCCATTCAAGCCGCAATCCAACGCGCTGCAGCGAATGTAGGGCTTGAACCTGAGCAACTCGCTGTGATTTCCGGGATTGGTTGCTCCGGTCGGATCTCCGGATATATCAACGCTTACGGATTGCACGGGATTCACGGCCGTGCGCTGCCAATCGCCCAAGGCGTGAAGCTGGCCAACCGCGACTTGACCGTCATCGCTTCCGGCGGCGACGGCGATGGCTTTGCGATCGGGATGGGACACACAGTACATGCCATTCGCCGGAACATCAACATCACCTACATTGTCATGGACAACCAAATCTATGGGTTGACCAAGGGGCAAACCTCTCCGCGCAGCGGTGAAGGCTTTAAGACGAAGAGTACGCCGGAAGGCTCGGTAGAATCGACTTTGTCGCCGCTCGAAATCGCTTTGGCTTCGGGTGCCACTTTCGTAGCGCAATCGTTCTCCAGTGATTTGAAGCAGCTGACTTCCTTGATCGAGCAAGGCATCCAGCACGAAGGCTTCTCCTTGATCAACGTATTCAGTCCATGCGTTACCTTTAACAAGGTAAATACGTACGACTGGTTCAAAGAGAACATCATCAATCTTGAGACCGTTCCGGATTATGATCCAAGCAACCGGGCGATGGCCATGGCGAAGCTGATGGAGACGAACGGCATGATTACCGGATTGATCTATCAGAACAAAGAGAAGAAATGCTACGAAGATCTGGTTCACGGCTTTAAGAAAGAACCGCTGGTTCATCAATCGCTGGCGCTTTCTGAAAGCGAGTTTGACAATCTTGTAGCAGAATTCAAATAATCAGGTAAAAGGTGTCCATTTCTGGTGGACGCCTTTTTCTTTTTTTCTCCATTAGGTGTATAATGAGTAGCGATGTGAATCGTCATCGATATAGAGAATATACGAGGAGTGTTTGTAGACATGAGCAAAACTGTACCTGTCGGCGTATCCGCGCGTCATATCCATTTGACGCAGGAGCACATTGAAATTTTGTTTGGACAAGGCTATCAACTGACGGAATTCAAACCGCTGTCCCAACCGGGACAATTTGCTGCGAATGAACAAGTGGCAGTCATCGGACCAAAAGGACAGTTCGATAAAGTTCGTATTTTGGGTCCAGCTCGTCCGGCATCCCAGTTGGAAATTTCCCGTACAGATTCGTTTGCATTAGGGGTTAAAGCTCCGGTGCGCGAATCGGGTAACATTGAAGGTACGCCTGGCATCAAGGTGAAAGGTCCTGCCGGGGAAATCGAATTGGAGCAAGGCGTTATCGTTGCTGCGCGCCACATTCATTTCCATACTTCCGATGCGGAGAAATGGGGCATCAAAGACAAGCAGCTCCTGAAAGTTCGCTTGAGTGGAGAACGCGGCTTGGTGCTGGAGAACGTCATTGCACGCGTATCTGACAACTTTGCCCTCGATATGCATATCGATACGGACGAAGCGAACGCTGCTGGTGCGAAGACAGGCGACACGGCAGAAATCATCGACTAATTGGTGACAGTTGAAAAAAATAAAGGGCTTGCCCAACGGCTGTGAATGCCGGGGCGAGCCCTTTTTGGTATATTCAGCTTTAAGCTTCGATGGATACCGCGTGGGCGATGCAGGGGATGCTCTCGCCTTGCTGGTAGGAGAGCGGAGAGAGCAACGCCCCGGTGGCCACGACGAGGATTCGTTTTAATTCCCCGCGTTTCATCCGATTCAGCAGATGGCCGTAAGTGACGACGGCGGAGCAGGCGCAGCCGCTGGCGCCGGCTTGGACCTGTTGCTTCTCGTAGTCGTAAATCATCATCCCGCAATCCATATAGGTCGTCTGCTTGATGGGGAAGTTGTGCCGGACGAACAGATCGTTCGCGATGGCATAGCCGACTTTGGACAAGTCCCCCGTGACGATCAGGTCATAGTAAGATGGCTCGATCTCCAGGTCCCGGAAGTGAGCCTGGATCGTATCGACAGCGGCCGGTGCCATTGCAGCGCCCATATTAAATGGGTCGGTGATGCCCATGTCGATGACTTTGCCCATCGTAGCTGACGTTACCGAAGGCCCCTCTCCTTCAGGGGATAAAACGACGGAGCCCGAGCCAGTGACCGTGAACTGCGCGGTGGGCGGCTTCTGTGACCCGTATTCGGTCGGGTAGCGGAATTGCTTCTCCACACTGGCGTTATGACTGCACGTTCCAGCTACGGCATATTTCGCGCCTCCGGAATTGACGACATAGGCGGCCATCGCCAGCGTCTGCATCGAGGTTGAGCAGGCGCCAAACATGCCGATATACGGAATGCTTAACGTCCGTGCGGCGAAACTGTTGCTGATGATCTGATTCATCAGATCGCCGCCGAAGTAGAATTGAATCTGTTCCTTCGTTAACCCGGCATGCCTGATCGCTAACTGCGCTGATTCTTCGAGCAGTGTCTTTTCGGCTTTCTCCCAGCTGTCTTGACCAATATAGAGGTCGGCATGGATCACATCAAAATCTTCAGCGAGCGGTCCTTGGCCTTCAAATGGCCCCACCACAGTAGCGCTGCTTATAATTTTAGGTTTATTTTCAAATACCCAGCTTTGATGGCCTTTCAGCATTTTAGTGCCCACCTCCGGCATACCCTGGGATAAACACCGCGTAAATCAAGCCGATGATAAAAGCGGCCACCGTACCAAACACGATGACGGAACCGGCTAATTGGAACATACCTGCTCCTACGCCCAGCACCAGGCCTTCCGACCGATGCTCAATCGCCGTCGACGCCATCGAGTTGGCAAATCCCGTGACAGGAACAGCGGTACCTGCTCCGGCCCACTGAGCGATTTTGTCATAGACACCAAAGCTCGTGAGCAGCACGGACAAGATGACGAGAATGGCGACGGTCGGATTGGCGGCCTCTCTTTCGCTCATATGGGCAAAATGGATAAAGGCCTGTCGGATACATTCTCCAATCAGGCATATCAATCCGCCGACCAAAAAGGCTCTCAGACAATTGACAGCCACCGGGCGCTTTGGCTCATGGGCATGTGCCAGCCGTTGATACTGCTGCTGCGTAGGAGTCAATTGCTTGTTTTTTTTCTTGGCCATGCTCCCATCCTCCTATTGAATTAATAACGGTTTGACTTGATCGATAACCTTCTGCAGCTTCTCCGAACAATCGCCATACAGCTTCTTGGCCTCTTCCTCGTCTGTCGAGAGCGCGAACATCTCGAGATCGGCTTCGCACTTTTTCAATTGGGCTAGCAGGACGGGTTTGACTTGAGGCTGCGGAACAGTGATCTGGTCGTCGTACAAATCGACGTAAAGCTGGCCGTAGGCATCAACCTGTCCTAAATTGACGTTATCCAGAGAAACGCCCAGCTTCTCTAGCTCGGTGTTCAGCCACTTCCGATTGAGTCCCAGTGTAGCGAGCGGTTCGTCCATAATTTTTCCGTCGATAATGACGGTTTGCGGTTCAGGCTGAGGAGCTACTTTGATCCCTAAGTGAGCCGGCGTAATTGGCTGATATTCGCTCTTCAACATCGCGTTGATTTGACCATCGGGCTCCATGACGGCAAACTCGACTTCCGCGACTTTGAAGATGCTCTTCTTCCGCAGCTGTTCCATGAGCTCTTCGTTGGTCAGCTTTTCCTTCTTCAGATTTTCCTCCAGAATTTTGCCATCCTTGATCAACACCGTACTGCTGCTGTCGATCAGATCCCGGGCTTTCTTGCTTTTGAGCTGTAAAAACTCAATGCCAAGCGAGACGAGAAACCAGACGGTAACGGCAATGATGCCGAGATACCAGTCAGTGTTAATATCTAGGGAGATGTAGGCGGTAATGCTCCCAATCGTAATCCCGGTGATGTATTCAAAGAAGGAAAGCTGGGAAATCTGCCTTTTTCCGAGCAGCCGGGTGAGCACAAATAAGATGACAACAGCCACCAACGTTCGGACGATAACTTCCAACCACAACGGCATGAGCAATGCTCCTTTCGTAGACAATCCAAGGCGATATATCCCAATTATGCGCGGGGATACGTAAATTTACTAAGACAATATGTGGAAGCTTAGTTGGGCGTATGAATCCGTTTTGAGCAGGTGAAATTAGGCATTGTGCATAAGCAATATAAACAAAGTAAAGGTGGTGAAATTGTGACAGTAGCCTCTCAAGTCAAAACAACCTTAGCTTCGTTAAAAAGCGCGCAAGCGAGCCTGGAGCAATTCGCATTAAGCACGCAAAACCAACAAGCTAAAGATCTGTTTACGCAATGCGCCCAACAAACGCAACAAATCGTAACGCAAGTAGAAAGCCGCGTAGCACAGCTGGAAAGCGAAGAACCTCAATACAAGGGATTCTAACTGTGATGATTATTCCACAAGGACCCGTTCATGCGAACGGGTCTATTTGCGTTTCTAGGGAGACGGCGTTTATCTGGATATCGAAGCCTGGTCATGTTATAATTTAGTGTAATGCATTTTTAAGAATGATAACGATGCCCATATGGAACGAAGATAGATCAGGTAAAGGAGTGAACGGGCACATGGCTAAGGAAACGAAAGATTACGCCAAATACTTTGACTTCTCGGACGCCCGGGTCATTTCGGAGGATGAACGAGGGAAGAAGATCCGAATCCGTGGCCGGGATATTCAAATTTTGTCTGAGCCGAACCAACGCAAAGAGAAGCAACGCGGGAAAGAAGACGTCAAGGTGCTGTACGAGAATGCCGTTCCGGAAGATCTGAAGGGAATTGGCGTTGGCAAGCATTATATCGTCTATACGTTTGGCTGCCAGATGAACGAGCATGACACCGAAACGATCAAAGGTTTGCTGGAGCAGATGGGCTACCGTGCGACCGAGGATCGTAAAGTGGCAGACATTATTTTGCTGAACACCTGTGCCATTCGGGAGAATGCAGAGGACAAGGTGTTTGGTGAATTGGGTCACCTGAAGACTCTTAAGACAGAGAAGCCGGATTTGCTGCTGGGCGTTTGCGGTTGTATGTCGCAAGAGGAAGGTGTTGTGAAGCGCATCCTGCAGAAGCACAGTTTTGTGGATATGATCTTCGGGACACACAACATTCACCGTTTGCCATACCTCATTCAAGAAGCGCTGTTCAGCAAAGAGATGGTCGTTGAGGTTTGGTCCAAGGAAGGCGACATTATTGAGAACCTGCCGAAGAAGCGCGAAGGTATGCGGGCATGGGTGAACATCATGTACGGATGCGACAAGTTCTGTACGTATTGCATCGTACCGTTTACGCGAGGCAAGGAACGCAGCCGCCGTCCAGAGGACGTCATTGCCGAAGTACGTGAGTTGGCGCGTCAGGGCTATAAAGAGATTACGCTGCTGGGCCAAAACGTCAATGCCTACGGCAAGGACTTTACCGACATCAACTACACGTTTGCAAATCTAATGGATGATATCCGTCAAATCGATATTCCGCGCGTTCGGTTTACGACCTCGCATCCACGCGATTTTGACGATGCGCTGATCGATGTTCTGGCCAAAGGCGGAAATTTGGTGGAGCACATTCATCTGCCGGTTCAATCGGGCAGCAGCGCAGTGTTGAAGAAGATGAGCCGCAAATATACGCGCGAGCATTACCTTGAACTGGTGCGCAAAATCAAGGCGAAAATTCCAAACGTTGTTCTTACCACGGACATTATCGTTGGATTCCCGGGTGAAACCGAGGAGCAGTTCGAGGAAACGTTATCCCTCGTACGCGAGGTGGGGTACGATTCGGCGTATACCTTTATCTACTCGCCGCGGGAAGGTACGCCGGCTGCCGTGATGGAAGATAATGTCCCGATGGAAGTGAAGAAAGCGCGGCTTATGAAGTTAAACGATACCCTCAACGAATTTAGCCGCAACAGTAACGAAGCGCTGCGTGGACAGATCGTTGAAGTGCTGGTCGAAGGCGAAAGTAAGAACAACGCCCATATGTTATCCGGACGTACACGCACCAACAAGCTTGTCCATTTTGAGGGCAGCACGGAATTGATCGGAACGTTTGTCCAGGTGGAGATTACCGATCCGATGACTTGGTACATCAAAGGTAAGCTCGTAGAGCAAACCGCCAAATTGGCGTAATGCAGGGGAGGTTATTGACAATGGAACAGCACAAAGATCATACCGATTGCGGAATTCCGAAGTACGATTCGCGAGACCTGGTCATCCGCGAGGACATTATGAAGAAGGCGAAAGAACTGGCCGAACTGATCGGGACCAGTGAAGAGGTTCAACAGTTTCAGAAGGCGGAGAAGCTGATCCAGAAGCATGAGCGTGTACAGACACTGATCAGTGCCATTAAGAAGAAACAGAAGGAAATCGTCGCATTTGAAACGTTCCAGAACCAGGCTATGGTGCAGAAGATCGAACGTGAAATTGAGGAGCTGCAGGATGAACTCGACCAGATTCCGCTCGTGACGGAGTTCCAGCAGAGCCAAAGCGATATCAATTATCTGCTCCAGCTCGTCGTTTCCGTCATCCGCGATACGGTAGCCAGCAAAGTGAACGTCGAGTCGGGCAGCGAGCCGGCTGTTTCATCCGGATACGGAGAGTAAGGCGAGGCAGTTGGTGCGGAGGCAACCCCTCCGCTTTTTTTCATCTTGTCTATAATGAGTGAAGCAACGTTTCAAAGGAATATTATAATATAAAGAGAAGCAAGGATAGGGGGACACCGAGATGGATGAATGGAGCGAAGAAGTACTGCGGCGGGATGAACAATCGTTCTGGGGGTTACTAGGACTGCGCCTGATTTCTGCCGACAAATCCATGGTGAAGCTGGGACTTACAGCGGGGGCTTCCCATCTCAATTCCATGGGCATCGTCCATGGGGGCGTGCTGTCGTCCATGATGGATCAAGCGATGGGCACGTTGGTAGCAACGATTAAAGGGAAGCTTGGGGTCACGACTCATTTGAATGTTAATTTTCTAAGCCCTATGCGTACAGGGGAGCTGGTGGTGTCGGCGATGCCAATCCATGAGACCCATCGGACGATGACGCTCCGCTCTGAGGTTCGTAACGAAGAAGGTACCCTCGGATGTATATCGACGGCAACGTTCCGCTTGCCGAAGTGAGCAGAGGGCCGTCTTCCAGGTTAGATCGCTTGAATTCGTAAGTGCCGGACATCCAACGGCCGGCGTTATCCTAGACGATGTGGTGATACATGATGAACGAAGAACAAAAGCAGGTAGTTAATGAGGTTAAAAAATATCGCACGCCGGACGGAATCCCGGCCGACATCGTCATGTTTACGTTGACGAGGCAGGAACGAAAAGCATCGACCAAATCGCTGCCGCGCTTCGATCTGAAGGTCATGCTGATCCGTCGGCGGAGCTGGCCGTTCGCCGGAGCCTGGGCGTTGCCGGGCGGTTTCTCGCAGGAGGACGAATCCCTGTACGAAACCGCACGTCGCGAGCTGAAGGAAGAAACCGGTGTCGACGGCTCCCATTTAGAATATTTAGGGGTCTATAGTAAGCCGGGGAGAGACCCGCGCGGCTGGATTATCTCCCATGCCTTTTTTGCATTAGTCGAGGAATGGGTGCTGGAGAAACGGCAATCAGCAGATGATGCCCAAGAGGTTGGCCTGTTTACCGTTCGAGAAGCGTTAGAGGATCTGCAGCTGGCTTTCGACCACCGTGAAATTTTGCAAGACGCTTATAAACGAATTCAGCAGCAGATGTTGCATACGACGATCGCGAAGCAGTTTTTGCCGCCGCATTTCACTCTCGGCGAATTGTATCAGGTGATTCAAACGGTCGTTCCAGACTTTGAAGAGCTGAATTTTATCCGCAAAATTACATCGACGCGCAGCCGTCAGGGGATACTGGAAGAAGTGCGTGATGAGAACGGCAAGCCGATGTTGTCTAATCAATATTCGCAGCGGCCGGCTCAATTGTACCGATTTACCGGTTACACGCCGCGGCTTTCGATTTACACGTAAGAGATATTTTACATAATGAAATATTAGTTGCGGTAAACGGAATGTACGAAGGGAGAGTGAAATCATGAAAGCTCTGATCGTCATCGATTATACGAAGGACTTCGTGGATGGGAACCTTCCGGTAGGCCAGCCAGCGATCGAAATTGAACCGGCGATTTGCCGGATCACCGAATCCTTTGTGAAGCAAGGGGATTTTGTTGTGATGGCTGTGGACTTGCACGAGCGGGAAGACCAATGGCATCCGGAAACGAAGCTGTTTCCTCCCCACAATCTGAGGGATACGGAAGGCCGTGCGTTGTACGGGTGGTTGTCTGAGGTGTATGCGAAGAACCAGGACCGCATTTATTGGATGGATAAGACAAGATACAGCGCGTTTTGTGGAACAGACTTGGAACTGAAGCTGCGGGAACGCGGCATTACGGAAGTGCATCTGATCGGCGTATGTACGGATATTTGCGTGCTTCATACGGCGGTGGATGCTTATAATAAGGGGTTTGCAATTACAGTATACGAAGATGCGGTCGCCAGCTTTAACCCGGAGGGTCATACCTGGGCGCTGGGTCATTTCCGCAGCAGTTTAGGAGCAAACGTAACGAACAGCCAGAGAGGATGAACAGGCGATGCCAACCACGGGTTTAGCACTGCATACCGATAAATATCAGATCAATATGATCTATGCGCATTGGATGAACGGAACGCATTTGCGGAGGACCGTATTTGAGGCTTACTTCCGCAAGCTGCCGTTTGGCAACGGGTATGCGGTGTTTGCAGGCTTGGAACGGATCGTGGACTATATTCGGCAGCTGCGGTTTACCGAAGAAGATATAGCGTATCTAGCCAAACAAGAAGAGAACTATAAGCCGGAATTTCTGGATTTACTGCGCAACTTTGAATTTAAAGGAACGCTCCTGTCTATGGCCGAAGGGGCGCTTTGCTTTCCAAACGAACCGTTAATCCGCGTTGAAGGCACCATAATGGAGACGCAGCTGATTGAGACGGCATTGCTGAACTTTATGAACTTCCAGACCTTAATTGCCACCAAAGCCTCACGAGTGAAACGAGTTGCCGAGAACGACGTGTTGCTGGAATTTGGCACCCGCCGGGCACAAGAGGCAGATGCGGCGATCTGGGGGGCCCGGGCGGCGTATCTGGCAGGTTTTGATGGGACGTCCAACTTGCTCGCTGGGGAGATTTTTGGCATTCCGACCCGAGGAACACATGCCCACTCATGGGTGCAAATCTTCGATTCGGAGCAGGAAGCGTTCGAGTTGTATGCCAAAGCGCTGCCGGATCAGGTTTCACTGCTCGTCGATACGTATGACACGCTCAAAAGCGGGGTCCCGCATGCAATCCGTACTGGGAAAATGCTGGAAACCGTCGGCAAGCGACTCGCCAGCATCCGTTTGGACAGCGGCGATCTAGCGTATCTGTCGATTCAAGCCCGTAAAATGCTGGATGACGCCGGCTTACCTTATGTCAAAATCGTCGCGTCCAACGACTTGGACGAGAATACGATCTTTAACCTGAAGGCACAAGGGGCGAAGATCGATATTTGGGGCGTAGGGACTCAGTTGATTACAGCAGCGGACCAACCGGCTCTCGGAGGAGTCTATAAGCTGGTGGAACGGGAGAAGGACGGTCAAATGGTGCCTGCGATCAAGATTTCCGGCAATCCCGAGAAGGTCACGAACCCCGGCAAAAAAGACGTATTGCGCATTGTCAGCAAAGAGAGCGGCAAAGCAATTGCGGATTACATCTGTTTTCCGCATGAACATCAAGCACGGACGGGCGGCAAGCTCCGCTTGTTTGATCCGGTTCACCCCTACATCAAGAAGTCGGTCAAAAACTATGAAGCAGTGCCCATGCTGCAGCCGATTTTCGTGGAAGGCGAGCTCGTATACAAGCTGCCAACGTTGGATGAGATTCGTGAATATCACCGCGAGCAGTTAAACTTATTTTGGCCGGAATACCTACGTAAGCTGAACCCGGAAATTTACCGCATCAGTTTAAGCCAGGAAGCCTGGGAGTTAAAACAAAAGATGATCGAGGAATATATGGGGCAGCAAGAGGATTAACCAGTTCTAGCCTCTCTGAAGACAGAAAGATCGCTTCTCGCCAAATCGGCAATGAAGCGATCTTTATTTTTATAGTTCGGGAAATGATTATTTCTCGGGAAAGCGCAAAAAGCGCTATAAATCGGCGGATCGAACGCTGAATTCGACAAGTTAACGACACGAATCATATTTCGCAAAATAATGATCAAACAGAATATCGATTTGCCGCTCAACGATTTCTTTGCTCGGACGGTTCTCCATGTGCTTAATTTGCTTGGCTAAGACGAGCGGGAAGAGGACGGCTGCATTGATCTGCATCATCATAATAAAGAGGATATCCGAATTGGACTCACCGGTAATTTCCTCCAACACGGAGGTGATTTTACTGAATCCCGTCGTCTTCATAAAATCGGTGAAGTCTTGCCGGGATTCGAAAGTAATTCGTCCTTTGCCTAAGACTTCATGCAGTAGACCAGGGTATTGCAATACTGAATCCACATATTGGAGTAGAAACGCTTTTAGACGATCTTTAGGAGATAGCGAAGTATCACCCAAGACATCAAAGTTGGCTTGAAACGTCGTCAGCAGCATTTTCAGCGCTTCGTTAATCAAGTTGTCCTTCGAACCAAAGTGGTAGTTCACCAGAGCTAAATTGACATTGGCCGCAGCCGTAATCTTGCGCAAGGTCACTTGATCGGCCCCTTCTGTTTTAATGAGGTCCAACGTCGCCTGAAGAATATTCTGTTTGGTTGTCAGCCCCTCGGCACAATTGCTCATGTTTTCGCTCCTTTATGCCCATCCAATCTACTGCCGTATAGAAACTACCATAATACGCGCTTACTCCAAGTGTCAAGAATAAGACATCGGGGTGAAGGAAGTGAGAACCAGATCTTACAGAAGCCACTGAAGACAAATGCCTTGACAAAACTGCGGGTTCCGTTTAAATTTGTGTTAAACATTGTTTAAAACGGTGTTTAAAATATAGAAAGAAAGCTGAGTGAGAGGATGCCGAATCATACTGTGGAGAGTTCGATCGATAACAAAGAATTTTCCATCCGTTCGATCATCGCACCGCTGATGGCTGTCATCGTTGGGATGATTATGGTCATTTTGGACAGCACGGTGGTGAATGTAGCCGTTCCAAAGCTGGTCGACTTCTTCGCAACCGATTTAAAGACGGTGCAATGGACGATCACAGGGTATACCCTTGCTTTATCTGCCGTCATTCCGTTAGCCGGATGGATGACCGATAAATTTGGGGAGAAACGTATTTTCTTAATGACGATCGCATTGTTTACGATAGGGTCGGTGTTATGTGCCGTAGCGCAAACGCCGGAGCAGTTGATCGTTTATCGCATCATTCAAGGTCTCGGCGGCGGGATGGTTTCGCCGATCGGGTTTGCAATGGTGTTTAAGCTGGCACCGCCTGAGAAACGAGGGGCTGTCATGGGGGCGCTGGGTGTACCGATGCTGATGGCGCCAGCCCTCGGTCCGGTGTTGTCCGGTTGGCTGGTGGAGAACGTCAGCTGGCATTGGATTTTTCTGATCAATCTGCCAATTGGGATTGTGGCGTTTCTGATCGGGCTGCGGTTCTTGCCGAAGTCCAGTCGACGGGAGGCGCCACAGTTGGATAAGCTGGGGATGATCCTGGCTCCGATCGCTTTTGCGATGCTGACCTACGGCGTGAGTGAAGGGGGAACCAGCTGGACCTCAGCGACGACAATTACGGGTCTTAGCGTAGGAGGACTTGCCTTACTTCTGTACATCTTCGTTGAAATAAGACATCAACAACCGCTGCTTGAGCTGCGTGTGTTCCGTTCGTCTCATTTCACCCGGGGGATCATCTTGGTCTGGATTGCCCAAGCGGCGTTGTTTGGTTCGATGATTCTGACTCCGTTATACCTGCAGCAAGTCAGAGGCTACAACGCGTTGGAAACCGGGATTTATCTGCTGCCGCAAGCGCTGATGTCAGCATTCTTCATGCCGATCAGTGGTCGCTTGTTTGACCGGGTTGGTGCGCGGCCGCTGGCCTTCATCGGCCTTGGCATCGTATCGACGGCCTTGTTCCTGTTATCGCGGATTACTGCGGAAACGCCGCTGGCGATGGTGCTGGTGCCGCTTGGCTTGCTTGGCGGCGGGATGGGCCTGACGATGATGCCGCTGAACACGCATATTCTAAACTCTGCGCCACGCCACTTGGTAGCTCGGGTGACCCCGCTCATGACGGCGGCGCAGCAAGTCATCGTCTCCTTCGCGGTAGCCGGCTTAACGGGTTATCTCACTTCACAAATCAGCAGTCACATGAAGGAGGCAGCACAGGGCGGAAATCCGCTGGAGGCAGCCGCGTCCGGTTTTGGGGACACCTACTTCCTGGCATCGTGCATTGCCGCGGTTGGTTTCCTATTGACCTTATTCTTATCTAAGCCGAAGAAGCAAGCCGAAGCAGGCAAGGATTCAGCAAGTGAAGGGACTCAGCCGGATCCTAGCCTAATGGCTGGTCATTAACATCGTGAAGTAACATGTGAAAAGCACTCTTTCCTACTGGAAAGGGTGCTTTTTGTCGTTTCCCCAAAAGGGTTAACTCGTTATCATTGCACCGCCATTGACATGAATCGTTTGCCCGGTCACAAAGCTGGAATCGTCGGAGGCCAGGAATACGTAGACCGGTGCCAATTCAAATGGCTGCCCCGCTCGCTTCATCGGCGTTTCCAGGCCAAACGTGGACACGTATTCCGCAGAATAGCTGGAAGGGATCAGCGGAGTCCAAATCGGTCCCGGCGCCACCGCATTGACACGGATACCTCGATGGACGAGGGACAATGCCAAGGACCGGGTAAAGGAAACGACAGCGCCTTTGGTTGAGGAATAATCAATCAGCAGCGGAGCGCCGGCATAAGCGGTGATCGAGGCGGTGCTGATAATCGTGCTGCCGGGTCGCAAATAGGGAAGCGCAGCTTGGGTCAAGTAGAAATGAGGGAAGATGTTGGTGGCAAAGGTTTGGTACAGCTGTTCGGTCGAAATCGCCTCGATCCCTTGCTGCTGAGGAAATTGAACAGCTTGGTTGATCACCAGGATATCGATCTTCCCAAAATGATGCAGAGTATGATGAATCACCGCATGGCAGAAAGCTTCTTGGCGCAAGTCGCCGGGAATGAGCAAGCATCGCCGGCCCAGCTCCTCAACGCGCCGTTTCGTTGCTTGGGCATCCTCGTGTTCATCCAGATAAACGATGGCTAAATCTGCGCCTTCCTTGGCAAAAGCAATCGCAGTCGCTCTCCCGATCCCGCTGTCGCCGCCAGTTAGGATCGCGACCTTGTTCTTTAATTTGCCGCTGCCGACATAAGCGGGATTTTCGGAGATTGGGGGCGGAACCATCAGCGTTTCTAGGCCGGGTTGTCTTGGTTGATGTTGCGGCGGGAAGGTCATCGGTTGTTCTTGGCAAACCGTTTTCGAGCTGTAATAAGGGTACGTAGGTATCATGCTTTTGGGGTTCCTCCTGAAAAACGTTTTACCGCTATCCTATTCATTTCTGTGCGGGGGGGTGTATTCGCCCAGACAAGAATGTCTATATGACATTTGTTACATAAGTCACATCGCATCTATGATAAATTTTAAAATTAAGAAAGATATCTTTTGATGTGATGTTTAGCACTTATTTACGTCGTGAAGAGCTCGCATTTGCGAAGAAGGGAGACAAGCGCGTGGTACAATTACCGAAATTAAACGAGCTGGGATTTTTTGAAATCCGACTGGAATCCATTGGTGGGCTGGGTGCGAACTTGGCAGGGAAAATGCTGGCCGAAGCCGGGGTTGAAGGAGCCGGACTAAATGGGGTCAGCTTTTCTTCTTATGGCTCGGAGAAAAAAGGGTCCCCGGTTAAGGCGCATATCCGCTTCTGCGATCTGAATACACCGATTCGCGATACATCGCCTGTGGAACGCCCGCATATTGTAGGAATCTTTCATGAGGCACTTGCCAAAACGGTGAACGTGATCAGAGGCATTTATGAGGACAGCACCGTATTGGTGAATTCGCGCAAAACTCCGCAGGAGCTAAAGGAGAAAATGAAGCTGATCGGCGGCACGATCGCAGTGATCGATGCGACGGGTATTGCGCTTGAAGAGAAGAACCGGGTGAACATGGCGATGCTGGGTGCCTTATTCCGGTTATGCCCATTCCTCGATCCCGAAACGATGAAAGACGTAATCCGCAAGTCGTTGGAGAAGAAATATCCACAAACCGTAGCCCCCGCGATTGCGACGTTTGAGCGGGGATATCAAGAAGTTGTCTTTGAGACGTTTGCTTTGCCGGAAGGGGTAAGCATGCCGGCCTTCGTTCGTGCGGATACGCCGGTACTTGGTTATGAGACTCAACCGATCGGCGGGCTAATTATCAATCCGGGCAACAGTATCCTGAAGGATCTTAGCATTTCCCGTTCCGGGATGATGCCGCATTTTAAAGAGGAGTCTTGTATTCACTGCGCCCAATGCGATAACGTCTGCCCGGATAACTGCTTCGTCTGGGAGGAACGCCCCGATAAGAAGGGCCGACCGCAAATGTTCTTAAAGGGCATCGACTATCAATATTGCAAAGGATGCTTGAAATGTATCCACGCTTGTCCCACGGACGCCTTGTCCGGGGAGCGTGAGGAAGAAGGGTATGCGGAAGCGCATCGCGTACCGCATCTGTTTGATTTGGCGATACGCTAATACGCAGGAAAGGTGGTATGTTCATCATGGCGATCGATTTGGAGAAAGAACGCCGCTCCGGTACGGTTGAGCAGCGCGTGGTATATGAGTCAGGAAATGAAATGGCAGCTTATGCAGCCAGCCAGATCAATTATCATATTATGGGGTACTTTCCGATTTCCCCTTCTACCGAGGTAGCACAATTCCTTGATTTAATGAAAGCAAACGGCCAGCATGATATTAAGCTGATTCCATCGGACGGCGAACATAGCTCGGCTGGTATTTGTTACGGTGCTTCAACAGCCGGCGGCCGGGTTTTTAACGCGACCAGTGCTCAAGGATTCCTGTACATGCTGGAGCAATTGCCGGTACAATCCGGCACACGCTTTCCTATGGTTATGAACTTGGTTTGCCGCTCCATCTCCGGACCGCTCGATATTCACGGCGATCATTCGGACCTTTATTTTGCACTGAACATTGGCTGGCCGATTCTAATGTGCCGTGATCCGCAAGCGGTATACGATATGAACCTCATCGCGATCAAGCTGGCCGAGGATCCAGAAGTAAGACTGCCGGTCCTGGTTGCGTCCGACGGATACTTCACGTCCCACCAGAAACGGCGCGTGCATACCTTCGCGAACCGGGAAGATGTATTGAAATTCGTTGGGGAACGGCCGCCGGGGGACTTCCCGCATACGCTGGATCGCAACAACCCGATTACCGTCGGGCCGTATATGAACGAGCCGGATTACATCAATAACTGCTATCAGCAGTCTGTAGCGATGTACAATGCGGAACGCGTCTTTGAACGGATTGCCGGCGAATATGCCGAACTGACCGGACGCGATTATAAAATGCTGGATCTGTACCGGATGGAAGATGCCGAAGTCGCGGTGTTCCTCATGAACTCGGCATCTGAAATTATTAAGGACGTTGTAGACGATTTACGCCGTCAAGGTATCAAAGCCGGCTCGATCGCACCAAACATGATTCGGCCTTTCCCTTCAAAGCAAATTGCCGAAGCACTGAAGAACGTGAAAGCCATCACAGTAGGCGACCGCGGGGATTCCTACGGCGCTTATGGCGGCAATATGGTGAATGAGATTAAGGCGGCGTTGTTCACGCATGGCAATCATACAACAAAGGTCATCAGCCGGATATACGGGCTGGGTGGCAAAGAGTTTTATGCCGAGGACGGCCACCACTTCTTCCAATTGGCGATTGAAGCGGCGAAGACGGGCCAGGTCGAAGTTCCGTTTGATTACTATGGACATACTCCGGGGGATCCGGAGAAAGCGCCTAAGCGGGTGCTGAATCCGCTGAAGTTTGAGGACTTGAAAACCGGCCTGATTACGGTCACGAAGAATGAAGAAACCGGCAAGCTGGGCGTGCGTATTCCGCCGCTTCGCGCATTAACGAAGAAGCCTAAGCGGATTGCACCGGGGCATGGGGCCTGCCCAGGCTGCGGAATTTTCTCCGGTCTAGAGCTGTTCTTTAAAGGGATTGAAGGCGATATTGTGGCTCTGTTCCACACCGGCTGCGCGATGGTCGTCACGACCGGATATCCGTATTCATCCCATAAAGCGACGTACATCCATAACCTGTTCCAGAACGGTGCAGCTACGTTGTCCGGTGTCGTTGAAATGTTCTGGGAAAGAAAACGCCGCGGCGAACTCGACGAGCTTGGCCTGAAGGACGATTTTACGTTCGTGATGGTTACCGGCGACGGGGGCATGGACATCGGCATGGGGCCAGCAATCGGTGCAGCCCTGCGCGGTCATAAAATGATCATCATCGAGTATGATAACGAAGGATACATGAATACGGGAGCACAACTGTCGTATTCGACCCCGTTGGGTCATCGGACCTCTACGTCGAACATCGGCAAAGTGCAGCAGGGCAAAACGTTCCAGCACAAAGACACACCGCAAATCATGGCGGCCACCAACATTCCTTACGTGTTTACCGGCAGTGAGGCTTACCCGCAGGATTTGGTGAAGAAAGCAGCCAAAGCTCAATGGTACGCCCAAAATGAAGGACTTGTTTATGGTAAAATATTAACAGCTTGCCCGCTCAACTGGATTTCGCCGGACGATCAGGGCACCAACATCATCGATGCTGCCGTCAACTCCTGCTTCTTCCCGCTGTACGAGGTAGAGCATGGTCAAACGACCATTACGTATAACCCGGAGGAGAAGGGCAAACGTATTCCGCTGGCGGATTGGCTGAAGACGATGGGCAAGACTCGCCACTTGACGAAGCCAGAGAACGCCGATGCTTTGGCGGAATTCGAACAAGAAGTAGAACGGCGTTGGAAAATCCTTCTGGCTAAACACGAACACCCGTATCTCTAAAAACAGGCTGGAAGTGAGACGAACAAGATTGGAAGGGAAGCGGCCAAGCGCCGCTTTCTTTTGTTACACAGAGCATTCATCCTAAGCACATAAGTCAAATGGAAGGAGAGTGAGGGGATGATTTCATCCTTTCGAGCATTTCGTGTACACCAGGACGAGTCCGGGTTTCGGTCAGGGGTTGAACAGCTTGACCTCTCGGCGCTTCCTGACGCTGATGTTACTGTCAAGGTTCATTATTCCAGCGTTAACTATAAAGACGGATTGGCAAGTATCCCCGAAGGGAAAATCGTTAAAACCTATCCCTTTATCCCCGGCATTGATCTGGCCGGGGAGGTAACGGCCTCCCGCGATGCACGGTGGAAGCCCGGGGACCGGGTGCTGTGCACCGGTTACGGGCTGGGTGTAACGCACGCGGGAGGGTTCGCCGAAGTCGCCCGTGTCCCGGGCGACTGGCTGGTGCCGCTGCCGGAGGGCCTTTCGTTCCGCGACGC
>NZ_JAWDJI010000256.1:0-1070 GCF_032465655.1 Paenibacillus sp. 3LSP
GAAGCTGCCAAGGAAGATGCCCACCGGGCTCGTCAGCGGATCTTGAAATTCCTGCTTCGTCACCAGATTGAACCACCCGCCACCATAAAGCGTCGCTGGACCAAGAAGTACCGCGTCTGGTTAGGGCAGCTTACGTTCCCGTATGAGTCCATGCACGTGGCATTCAGCGAAATGCTTCATGCTTTGGATGAGATCGAGCAGCGCATGGGACGCCTAGAAAAAGCACTCGTTGAGCAAGCTGCGACCGGTTCCAAGGCTTCTCTGATCCAAGTTCTTCAGTCCCTACGGGGGATTGGATTGCTTACAGCCATTACCCTTGCGGCTGAAATCGGAACCTTTGCGCGTTTTCGTTCCCCTGCGCAACTGATGGCGTACTTGGGACTGGTCCCTCGTGAGTATTCCACGGGCCTAAGTACTCGACGCGGCAGCATGACCAAAGCCGGAAATGGCCGCTTACGACGGACTTTGGTGGAGTCCGCTTGGAGTTACCGTCACCGTCCTGCCGTAAAAGGGGATCTCGCCAAGCGATTAGATGGTATGCCCGCCGACGTACAGCTGTTGTCCTGGAAGGCGCAAGAAAGATTGCATTACAAATACCGTCATCTTGTGTTTGGAAAGAACAAGCACAAGAATGTGGCCGTCGGTGCGGTGGCCCGGGAATTGATTGGGTTCATATGGGCGGTTGCTCGAACCGTGGAGCAGCCAGCAGCCTCCTAACGCCTTTGGACGATGAAGGACGCAGGGGACGTTGCCCCCTGCACCCCCACACTCGCCGTGTGGCGTTCCTCATCTTCGATGAGGATTTGGAAAAGTGTTGAATTGTACCCCACCGCTTGTCAAGGAAGACGCTTGACAAGCTCACGCCGGAGCACGAGGCCCGGGAGCAAACGAAGGTTCAGGAGAGAATTTGCGTAGTCCGTTTGCACTAGGTTTTGAAAGAAACTGAACGTGCGTTTCTAGCTTGCAAGGGCTCTCCCTGACGAAGGCATAACATGTGGTAACCAACCCACGGATAGCAGCGTGCCGACCGTCGCTCGCTTTTTTGCTCTCGCGCCACGTGCTCACGCGCA
>NZ_JAWDJI010000257.1:0-10826 GCF_032465655.1 Paenibacillus sp. 3LSP
AGATGTGTATAAAGAGTTTATCTTGAAATAATACGGAAATTCTAATTTCTCAAAAGAAGCATGTTTACCCTTGTAAGAAAGGTTTGATTCTGAACACCAAAACAATCACAAAATAAAGATATTCATAAGAGACAGATATTAGTGTGTTCGGAAGTAGTATAATTACAAAATGGCACAGCCATAAATATCATGGCTGTGCCATCAAAGTTTTGTTTCAAATTAATCGAGCATTAGTCAACTCCATATCTCGTCACGATAAATATTGCGCTCTTATCTGTTTTCCAAATTCACCAAAACAACCCCCCCCTCACACGCTGCCTCCGCATCCACTGGGTCGCTACCCACTTCTCACCGCGAACCACCGGGACGCTGCTGTGCAGGGTCAAGTTGTTAAGTTCTTGTTGGCGATAGAAGTATTCGAAGTACAAGGCGGACCCGCGCTCAGGTTTGACCTCTAGATCCAATAAGGGAAAGACGGTCTCTCCGCCTGCCTCCACATCGTTCAAGTAGATGATCAGGGTGCTGATCCGATTGTTCTCTGCGGAAGGGCTGTTCGGGCTGAAAAAGTCATAGTGGGCTTGGTATTCTTGGCCGGGGCCGTAGTGGAGGATTTGCAAGCCTTCCGCGTGTTCGATGGGCACGTTCATCAAGGCGGAGATTCGTTTTTCGATGCGATGGATAAAGGGGTTTTCCTCTTCTTCGAAAAACATCCCGCGGCTTGTGCGGATCTCACTGATCACGTTGTTCACGAGTTTGGAGTCTCGCAGTCGGGGAGCGGCTGCCTCAATCAATTGCCGGCATTCGTCGTCCGTCAGCAGCCGTTCGAATTTCATGATCAAAGGCTCTTGGTGCAGTACCGTCGCCGCAACGGTACGATCATCGAGCGAGTAGAAGGATTGAATCGGCAAGATGGAAATCTCCTCGCTCATCTCTATCACCTCTACTATTCAGTTTTTTGATGGAATTATTATACATCAGCCTAAGTTCGTCGAGTATCCCCCTCATTCAACCGTTCTCCCACGGATCATTCCATCAAACAAAAAATCAACAACCTCGCAGGGTTGTTGATTTTAGCGTGCTTCAGTTCACTTCAAGAGAGCCGCAACCCACTCCTGTTTCAACTCCACAAGGGATTGCTGACGCTTGCTCCGATCCTCGCTCACAGCTCTTAACGAGACCTCATCGATAACCGCACCCAGCGTAAATTCCTCTGGAGACATGAAGCGCGAGGAGCAACAAAGTCATACAGGACACAACCATCATAAAAATCAATCGCCGCAAATCCTCCACCCACACTTCAACTTGTACGGAATCCCATCTATATACTGGATTTAAAATCAGACAAGTACCACGCCGGCACCGGATTCCTCATCCCGTCAAACCACGTCAAGACATCTCGGGCCTGTTGCTGCATCACGGCGACTTCCACTTCACCAAAAGGGATGGCCCAAGGAATCGAAGACAACGCATTGTTGCCGATATAGAGAGCCAATAGCGTAAAGAATTCGTCCGGAGGATTTCCGTGAAAATAACCGTGAATCTGTCCCGTCGCAAAATGCGGACTGACCTTAGCGCTCCACACGATGCGATTAAACTCCTCCCACGGATCCCCGTAATCCCAGCGATTAAAATCGATGATCCACAGCTCCCCTTCGGGTGAGATGATCATATTCCCCACATGATAATCCCCGTGCTGAAAGCACTGCGGTCGCTCGCTAAGGTAGTGCCGATTCGCTTCAATATAAGCGATGATCTGCTCGTCGCCCACCATTTTTACGCCGCAGTCATGATATTGCTTGATTTTCCGGTCTACTTTTCGATTAAAAGAGGATTCCCACGGTTCTTGATCCACCGGGGCAGGGATACTGTGAATTTGCCTTAAGGTTTGCCCGGCTGTCACGCCAAGGTGGTATTGCCTCGTGTCCGTCAGCTTCGGCAATACCGCTTGCGCATCTTCGCCGTCACACCAGGTCGAGAGGGAATAGACACTCTGGCCGTTGTTGCATACCCCAAAATCCACAGGCCGCGACATGGGCACCCTGCTTTCGGCTAATCTTTTCATCATTTCAAACTCATGTTTCTTGTGGTCGTACTGGGAAATATCTGCGATGCGCAGCAGCCATCTCTCGTTGGTGACGGTTTCGATGTAGTATTTTTGGTCGCTCGACCAGCCTTTGGTGATCGGATCGATTTTTTTGAACGTTTCATAACCTTGGATATCCGCGAACACAGAATGCTCCCTCCCCCAATCCGCCTAGAACCATTATACCTGATGCCAAAAAAGGCCAACCAATTCTGGTTGACCCGATGATTAATCTAAAGCTAAAACAGCATATTCACAAACAAACCGCTTCCGTAGGTTGGCATCGTGATTTGAATCGAGGACTGGTAGATCGCGAATTGTTGTAACTGACGAGCCGTCTGGTTCATCAGGCTGCTGGCCGGCACGGTATTGAATCTTTCCATAGCTAAGGCTAGACGGTAAGCCAGGCCGACATGGCTGCTAATTGCTCGCGTGGTTTGATCGAAATTTAAGCTCAAATTCTTTTTGAACTGTTCTTCATCCAGCTGGAGTAAGCCGTCGCCGTCACGATAGAGGCCGAGTTGCTCATAGGTCGGGGAATCGACTAAGAAATCCAAGCTTTTTCGGATAGAGGGGTTCAAGATCCCGCCAGCTTCTGTCAGACGACCCACCATGGCATTGTAACTCGATATCAACTCACTCACTTGTGAAATGATTTTATCGACATTCGGATTAACCTGAATCCTCACCGTTTCCATCGATGGAGCCAGGAGTGTTACCGTCACTTTGTCCTTCTCCAGCTCAATTGTGTTCGACTGAGACGTTTGAATTGCACCGCCGTTCACGCTGTATGAGGCATTGGACGCAATTTGGGTTACATTCCGTACGCCTGTTGCTGACATCGCATTGCCGATAACGTCTTCAACCTCGAAAGCCTGATCCGTTCCGGTTTGGTCACTGCATAACTCTAGCTTCAGGTGGCCCGTATCTGCATCTGGGAGCATCGTTGCAGTAATCCCTGTCTTTGCTGCATTGATCGCCTCTTGTAACTTGCTCAGCGCTTGATCATTCGTATCGTGCTCAGCGATCACCACCGATAGCTTGGTCGTCTTGCCGCCAAGAGCAATGGTGAATTCATTCACCCCTTGGCTTACGACGGATGCACTTGCTCCTAACAATAAGGTCCCGCTGTTCTTTTGAGGGTTTGCAATCGCTTTCAACTTCACTTCATAGGTTTGCCTTGCAGCTCCAGCCGATGCCATTGCAATAACCAGGCTGCTGTTCGAGGTTTCCACCGTTCTTGCTTCGAATAATGGATTATTCCGCAGCATCAATTTTTTTGCCGCTTCTTGCACTCTGTATGTAGATTTCAAGAAGTTAACAATTCCGGTTGCCGCTGTCTTGAAATATTGCACATAATGCATACTTGGTGAGATGAGCCTGGACAATAAAGACGAACTTTCACTCATTCTATTGGAGGATTCAACATTCATGGCTGCCGTTCCGCTCGTCGAATCGATCAAGCTATACGAGTCGTTCGATAACATTCATCCATCACTCCCTTTATCATGGAACTGTAAAGTTTATTCTGGATGCATGGTCCCGCTTCGCACGATGATTCGACACTTTTCCTCTTATTTTATCTCCGAATTATCGCCGATAGTTGAAGTTTAAAGAAAACTTTAACTTCGCATGTGATTAGAATTATTGCATCTTCTCCTATCCTTAGCAAGTCCACGGCATGACAGATATGACTTTTATTATGACAACGGTCACTATGTAGATATGACATGACTTTGATACTCTTGGAATGCAGCCACTCATGCGGTTGTATTCTTAAGAGAAGGTGTGATTAACATATTTTCCTCCCTGAAAGATTCAACTAAATCCATTGTATTTATTCTGCTCGTCTTGCTTCTGGCGGTTGGTTTCAGCTTCATCCCTCATATGAATACCTTTGCTTATATGATGACGCCAACGATTGCAGTGCTCATCATGATGTTGATCGTGACGCGTGACGGTTACCGTAAATCAGGCTGGAAAAAGCTTGGTTTGCATAAGCTCGGCTTCAAAAGTTGGGGATTTGCGCTGGTCGTTCCAATCATCCCGTTGGCTGTGGGATTTGCCGTCGCCTATGCGGCGAACCTATCCTCCTTCGAGCCTGGAAGTGACTTTGAAGGCTTCAGTTGGACGGTATTTCCGCTGCTCATTGTCTTCTTATACATCAAGTCGGTGTTAACCCAATCCATGGGCGAAGAACTTGGCTGGCGCGGGTATCTGCTGCCGACCATGCTTGGATGCATGGGCCGAAAAAAAGCGATGTTACTTCACGGAGCCGTCCATGGGGTATGGCACTTCCCGTTAATTCTCAACACGGAAGCGTACCACTCCGATGAGAATCTCTGGCTTCTGCTGCCCATGACCGTGCTCAGCACGATCTTTCTTGGCCCCGTGATTGGCGAAATTCGCATGCGGACCGGCAGTGTATGGACCTCCTCGATGATCCACACCACGCATAATTTAGTGTGGCTCATTTTTGCCGCAGTGACGGTCGAGCATCAAGAAGCCGCAAAATATATCAGCGGGGACATGAGCCTCTTCGTTATTCTGTTCTACGCTGGACTGACATTCTATATGTGGAGACGGGGAAGAGCGTCTCACAATTGATGCCCATATAGCAAAAAACCACAACCATGAGGTTGTGGTTTTCCAAAATGGAGGCGAACCGTGGTATGCAGTTGACTCCCTATACCCGAGTAAGCTTATCCGGGTTTCTTACAACGTAGATTCTATGAATCTTTTCATCTCGATGTTGTAAATAGATAGCGGCCACGGCTTCGTCCCCGGATCGAAGCACAATTCCAGTCTCTCCGTTCAGAGCTGCAAACTCGGAGTGAAGACTTCCCTGAGACTTCAAGCCATGGAGCGCGCCGGCAAGGATAAGGGCCACTTGTTCGCGCGTTTGTATCGGATGTGTAGCCGCGATGACTTTTCCACCCCCGTCAGTGACGAGCATGACGTCTTCGCTCAGCAAGGATAACACAAGATCAACGTTACCTTGCTCGAGGGATGTGAGGAAGCGGCTCACCCATTCCAATTCGATCGCGTCGGCCGCAACCGTTTCTTCCTCGGATATGCCCATCTTGCTTCTCGCTCGGCTCATCAACATGCGGCAATTTGTCTCTCGCTTGCCAAGCAGTTCGGCGATATCCGGGTAATCGAATCCAAGCGCTTCACGAAGAACGAAAACCGCACGCTCTGTCGGCGATAACCTTTCGAGCAGTACAAGCATACCATAAGACAGCAGGTCACGGCGGACGACCGTTTCGAGCGTATCCGCTTCCGGTGTCGGAATCGGCTCGGGGAGCCAAGGACCGACGTACACTTCTCTCCTCCTCCGCGCAGACTTCTGCAGATCGAGACAGCGATTGGTTACCATTTTGCACAAATAGGCCTTCGGTTCCCTCAAACGTTCGGGATCTACGTCGCAGACCTTAAAGAACACGTCCTGCACCACATCCTCCGCATCTGCCGCAGAGCCTGTCAACTGATAAGCCAGCGTGAACAGCAGCGCTTTATATTTATCGTACAGTTCCTCCATACGCCATCTCACCTTTACCTGTTGTAAATATTGTACCCCGGGGCGCTCTTTATCTATCGAAGCATACTGGCGTGACTGATCGCAACCGTTTTCGGCATATTTGGCCGCGGCGAGGGTTCCATAATTTCAATCATTGAAGCTTAACCGAATTCTTCAGCATGATCGATCGCCCACTGTCTGAAGGTGCGAGGCGCTCGACCGGTTACTTCTATCACGGTAGAAAGCACAGTAGAGAATCTTTGACCTTGCTTGGATAGTTCAAAGAGTGCGTCAACCATTTCCGCAGGCATATACCGAAGCAGTTGCTCATAAGCGATGTCGTCCGGGATCGTTTCAAAACCGATATCCCGACCCAATACTTCGCCAAGTATGCGTACTTGTTCTCTACGAGTAAGTCGTTCAGGTCCGGTTAACGTATAAATCTTCCCTTCATGTCCGTCTGAGCTTAAAGCCTTCGCTGCGACGGCAGCCGTGTCTCGCGAATCGATGATTGGTATGCTGAGGTCGCCGAATGGCACCCGGACAACCCCCTCGGATCTGATCGAATCTTTCCATCGAAACGCATCGGTCATGAAACCGCTGGGCCGCAGGAATGTCCAGGATACACCCGATTCCCGGACTGCCTGCTCGGCTTTTAGGTGGAGTCGTGCAATAGCGTTTCCTGCTCCAATTTCAACGGTTGCCGCAGAGAGCAATACGATATGCCGAACTCCGGAAAGCCTTGCGATCCGCGGGAAATCAAAGTCGGCGGCTAGGGGCAACATCCAAAACACCTTCTCTACGCCTTCCAAAGCCGCTAGAAACGTCTCCGACTTCAATAAATCTCCGGCTACCCGCTCAACTCCTGCAGGAAGATTCGCCTTCTCCGGATTGCGGACGAGCGCCCGTACCTTTAAACCGTCTTTATGCAGCAGCCGAACAACTTCACGGCCCACCGAGCCGGTGGCACCTGTAACCAGAATCATGTTTTTCACATCCTTTGCTATTCCTATTTTTATACCGTTTGAACATGATGCAGCTGAGGACAGCGGTATAAGGTTACGCGCTTATTGTGAACTAGAAGTTGGATGCTACTTTAACCGCTTGGGCCAAGCCGTTTTCGATGATTTGCTGAGACCGATCTTGGAATTGCAAATGACCTTCGATGACAACCGTTTCAATATTCGTTATTCCCCAGAATGCCAGCATGCTTTTCACGTAGTTCACAGACATCTCTTTTTGAGCCAGCGGGCCTTCGGAGTATACACTGCCTCGTGCGTTAAGCAGCACGACTTTCTTGTCGCCTTGCAGCCCTACCGGACCTTGTGCCGTATAAGTGAAGGTTTTGCGAGGTTGGCTTAGATAGGACAGGTAGGTCAGCAATGGAGCGGGAATCGTAAAATTCCAAAGCGGGAACGCGAATACGACTTTATCTGCTGCCAGGAATTGATCTGCGTAGCTGTTCGCGATCGCGATGGCGTTTTGTTCCCGGGTTGTAAGTTCTTCACCCTTGGAAAGCTTGATAATGCCCGAATACATTTCGCCGTCGTAGTATGGCAGCTCCACTTCGAAAAGGTCTAATTCCGTGATATTGTCATTCGGGTTTTTCTCCCGGTACTCGCTTAAGAAAGCGTCGTACAGCTTTAAGCTGATGGATTGCTCCCGATTGTTAGCTTTAACGAATAATACATTTGCCATGTTCATCATTCCTCCAGAAATGTAATAGAAGTTTTGTCTCTAAAAATAATCATGTATTGCTTGCGTCGATCCTCATCTCCCCTTTGCGTTTTGCACATATGACGACGTACGGCTCTGATTTGTAACATGGAAACTCCATGACATGTCCAATCACTTGTCTGGTAACCTATGGACACGAGAAACCACCTCGAACGCGGATTGGAGGGGTGAAACAGGTGTGTGACCTGTATGAAAAACAAAAAAACTTGCCGACGAAGGGCAAGCTTTAAATTTCCAATAAAACGTATCAGGTCCGTTATCCACGACCGAGTAAGCTCCGTAGATATAAAAGGCAGACACCCCACTGATTACGGCAGCTTAACACGTACGAACCCTGCTGCAGCCAAGGCTGCCACAGTTAAGATCGCGGCAAAGGCGGTTGCTCCCGTGGCCAATCCGGTATAGTCGATCAGGTAGCCCGTGCACACAGGGAGGATAGCGGCAGGGATATAGCCGCCGATGTTAAGAACCGCGTTCGCTTCGGCTCTGCGATGCTCAGGAACATGCAAGCCGATCAGTGTCAGGCCACCGAGTTGGCCGAGACCTTGACCCGCACCGGCCAGCAAGGCTGCCAGCACTAGCGGGGTGACGGCGGAAGCATAGGAAGCGATCACCATGCAGAGCATGGCGAGAAAGACGGACGCTGCGCCCATCAGAAGCTGGCCTCGGATGGTAACCTTCTTCAGGAGAAATTGAACCCCCGTCGCCATCAAAAACATGAGGCATGTCATTCCGCCGGCGATAAGCGGATCCGAGGCGCCCAGCAGCTTCTTCAGCAGTGATGGGCCGAGCGACAGCATAAATGATGTGGACGTGATGCCCGGAGCGAAGACCGCGATGCCAAGAGCAAGGTGCAGCCGGTTACCCTTGGGCACGCTGGGCAGCCGAAGCCGCCATTCGCTTTGGCGTGCTGGGAAGCGCATTCGTGGAAGTGACCCGGCAACGGCGAAGGCGCTGGCCAATATCAAAAGTTGGGTGCCAAACAGGGGAACGACCGGTTGGGAGAGCAACTCGGAAAAGATGCCTGATAACAGCGGACCGAGTCCTGCACCCAGCACCATGGCGACCGAAGCGGCGAGCGCAGCCGTCTTTCTCCGAGCAGGGCCTCCGACATCCACGACCGAAGCCATGCCAGCCGAGACGATGACGCCGACGGCAATGCCCGATAATAATCGCGCGAGCAAGAGTGATGCGACCGTGGAGGCCGTGCCAAAAAGAATACAGGCGAGCACGGCGGCCGCAAGGCCCGGGAACAACACCGGCTTGCGACCGTACCGATCAGACAACTGACCGGCGACGAGCAAGGTCGCGAGTAAACCGGCGATATATGCGGCGAAGATTAATGTCAGCGTACCATTGGAGAAGCCCATTTCCTGCTGCCAGCGAACATAGAGTGGGGTGGCCGAATTGGACAGGATGAAGACCGCCGTTACGAGCCAAGCGGTCGTCCATATTCGCCAAGCGCTAGGGACAGGGGCGGTATATTGGGCTTGATCCGAAGCAATTGCCATCCACAAGACCTCCTAAGATGAAGAATTCTCATAGCACTATTCGCTCTCGAATCTCATCATAGGGTATAATCAAATATAACTGAAATACATAAATTGAATATAATACATAACCAATTGGTTATGATGGAGTGCATGCAAATGAACTTGAACCTTCTTCGAATCTTTGTGCAGGTTGCAGAGACATCGAACATTACGGAGGCATCCAAAGCGTTGTTCATCTCACAGCCAGCCGTGAGCAAAGCGATCAAAAATTTGGAGGCGTCGCTCGGCATCCAACTGTTCATCCGTGACAAGCATAAAGGGTTGCTGCTGACGGAAGCAGGGCGGGAGATTCTCGTATTAGCCAGGCAGATGAAGGCGATCGAGAACAGCATTTATCAAATTGCCGGCCGGGAGAACCGCCTGCTCGGCGGCAAGATCAAAGTCGGTTCCTTCCCCGCAGCAACAACAAACTTGCTATCCAAGGCCATCGCCGTTTTCCGTACAAATTATCCGTTGGTGAAAATCGAGTTGCTGGAAGGCGTCTCCGATCAAATCAAGCAATGGGTAGAAGACCGAACAGTAGAACTAGGGATTGTGGCGTCTCCGTTCGATTCATTAGAATTCGAGAAATTGCAGTCCGACTACATGGTTGCGATCGTTCCTGTGGATCATCCGCTGGCGAAAGAACCGATTATCGATCTGAATTGCTACCGAGACGAGGTTATTTTCTGTAAAGGCGGGCATGAGATCGCCATGAATTCCATCCTGAGAGAATACCGGATCGAGTTGGGGGAAGGTTTGACGGTGCAATCGGCCGAAACCTTGATCCGTATGGTCCGTAACGGGCTAGGCATCGGGCTGATTTCCAATTTTACGCTATCTTCCGTGTCGCACGATTTGGTCGTCAAGGAGATTCGACCGGGCGTCACTCGTGATATCGGCATCATCGCGCATTCCTTCGGGGAGATATCGCCGGCAGCCAAACAATTGGTTACCGTCCTGCTCCAAACGGGCCAGGAGTCGGGCGAAGGTTTCGAGTGATCAGACAGGATCGCCGAGCAATAAATCAAAAACCACAACCATAAGGTTGTGGTTTTTTAAGTTCAAATGGAGGCGAGGGGAGTCGAACAAGTGTACCCTATCTCCCGCCACTATTTATCATGTCCCATTATGTCCCACTGTGTAAGGCTTTGTTCGAAGTCAATTTCTTATTTCGTCTCATTTGATTTTACCGTTTATCTGCGAGTTTTATAGCTTTTGTCTACGGTTGTCTACAAAATATGGACAGGAGTCATAGCAAAGTCCGCCTGCTCTTATCATGCATCATAAAAATTAATGAAAATCAATATCAACGTATTCACTTCTATGTACACAACAAGATTAATTGTTATAAAACCTTGGTGGAATCCCCTTGTTTTCTGCAACTTGTCTTACGTAACTCTCCCATTGTCCAATAAGTTGTTTCCATTCCAGCGAATCTAAGTATTCTGCAAAACCTCTATCTAAATCAAACTCAGGTAGATAAATGCCTGCTACACCTGGTTGTAGTATTCCCTCGCTTAATACACCTTTTTCTCTTAGGATTAACATAGGTAAACCAAGCTGAAAAGCCATTGCCGGCTCAATCTGACAATATGGACTAGTGATCCATTGACCAGAAACATCAATGGATTTTCGGTCTGATATTTCAGACTGAAAATTGACTTGTCCTTTCTCGATATACGTTCTCCTAAAAGCGATTGAAATTATTCCATTTGACTCAAGCATTAATCCCCGTATAGCATTAAGAGGCGCTCTCATATTATAGTCCGTAACACCTAATGTCCTAGGATAAATTCCTCTCGCTTTTAAGTAATCCGTAATTAAATTAATAAATGACTCTTGAATTTTCAAATGAGGTTTCGGGTAACTAAGAAATACAGATATTATAATAAAACACCTCCCACTATAAATTAATGTTTTCTTGCATTTGCTCACGATTTCTTAGGTTTTC